>CABPCX010000378.1 GCA_902406135.1 uncultured Eubacteriales bacterium | reverse complement strand
AAATAGCTAAAATGAAAAACTTTACGAAGGCTGCCGCAAATCTATATATAAGCCAGTCAGCCCTCAGCAAGACTGTTAAGGCCATGGAAAGCGAGCTTGGTGTCCAGCTTATAGACAGGACGGTAAATCACTTTAAACTGACACCTGAAGGCGAAATTTTTTATCAGAAGGGCCTTATCGCCATAAAAAATATAAATTCCGAACTGGAGGACCTCTATGGAAGCCTCGGCACTGAAAAAGGTCATATAACCGTAGGAATACCTCCTGTTATCGGAACAGCCTATTTTACATCTATAATATATAAATTCAGAAATATGTATCCTGATGTGGAACTTAAAATTATTGAAGCTGGAGCAAATACAATAAAAAAATGGGTATCTGAGGGCGAAGTTGACATAGGCGTAGTTATACTGCCCGTATCCAATGATGATTTTAATGTTATACCGATAGTTACGGCGGAAAACGTCCTTCTGGTTAATAAAAATCATCCCTTAGCCCAATATGACGAGGTAAGCTTCAAAATGCTTAAAGACGAGCGTTTTATTTCCCTCAACAGCACATTTATGCTCTATGACCAAATCATATCCCTATGCCGAATATCTGGCTTTGAGCCAAATATCGTCTGTGAGAGTTCCCAGTGGGATTTTATAACCGAAATGGTTGTCCTTGACCAGGGAGTATCCATACTTCCAAGGCCCATACTTAAAAGATATAATTCCGACAAGCTTAAGCTCATAAGTTTGAAGGACCCGTCCTTTTCCTGGAATATAGCTATAATACTTAAAAAGGACAAATATATATCGAGAATAATTAAATCATTTATAGAACTTTCTAAAAAGGAAGGCGCAGCAGCAGAATAAATTAAAGGGGAGAAACAGATTTGTTTCCCCCTTATTTTTTGTCATAACGTGCGCTATTCCTTTTTTTCATAGCCGCAATGAATTTTATATGTTTTACTTATCCCGCCAGTTAATCTATACTTTAACCATAGACAAGTTAATTCATCCTGCCGGCAAGATAGTATATTTTAGGAGGAATTACTATGACAAAGAATTTATCAGTTGGTGACACATATACATTAAAAAAGACAATAACAAATGATGATGTTTTTATGTTTGCAGAAGTGACAGGAGACGAAAATCCCCTTCACCTTGATGACGAATATGCCAAAACAACAATGTTTGGCGAGCGTATTGCCCATGGTATGATAAGCGCAGGAATTATATCAGGCGCCATAGGAATGCACCTCCCAGGCCCAGGAACAACATATCTCAGCCAGGACCTTAGATTTTTAAGACCTGTCAAAATCGGAGATACTGTTACAGTAGAAATAATCGTAAGCGAGATAGAAGAAAAAAGCAAATTTGATATAGCTAAAATCCATACAGTATGTAAAAATGGAAACAACGAAGTCGTAGTTGACGGAACAGCAACAGTCATACCTCCAGTAAGAAAGACTGCTTAACCCCAAAATAAAAGGTCCTTAACCGGATAAAATCACAGGCAGGTGCTATCACACC
>CABPCX010000377.1 GCA_902406135.1 uncultured Eubacteriales bacterium | reverse complement strand
CTCTTTTTACCCTTTCTCCGTTTATTATGTCATAAAGCAGAGAAACATCGCTGTCTAAAGTAGCAGAGCTTATTTTATGGATATTATCGGAATTATTAACAGACGCATAAACATAGCTTATTTTATTATCAGATGAAAAAGCACCTATTTCCACAATTCCGTATCCGTCATGGTATGAAGCCTTGTTTCCGTCTATTTTCGCTCTTGCTCCAAAATCGATTTCTGTGGTACTGCTTCCGGAAGATATTCCCCTGTATTTAAACGAACTTCCGTTTGAGAATATTTCTGTAACCTTTCCATTATTGAAACCGATATAGAAGAAATTTTTCATATCATTTTTATATACCCAGATATTATTTTTTCCGTCCTCAATCTTATAAGAGGGAGCTCCAAACATCTGAGTTATTTTTTCTCCGCTGTCGCCTATGGATACCTGCTTTCCGTTAATTGTGACTTTTGAAAGCATAAGCTGATAATACGCCTCAACAAGCATAGATGCCGCCTGTTCGTAGGTTATATATGACTTAGGATAAAAATATCCGTCATATCCCTTAACAACATCAATGGCTGTAAGGTAGCTTATGTCGTCAAGATATTCCTCCGAAATATCTGCTCTGTCTTTGTATGTAAGTGTATAGTCCTTTTCAGGTTCGATTATATTTGCTCCACAAGCCTTTATCGCATTTACAAGCACATCTGCCGCTTCCTGTCTTGATACATAATAATCAGGAGCAAATGTGACCTCGCCAATGCCTTCTATTATTCCGTTTTCATAACAGAAAACTACCTCATTGGCATCACAGTCAAAAAACGGACTGTCCGATAAAGTTATTCCTGTGCCTCCGGTTGATGCTCTGTAAAACCTTACAATCATTCTGCACAGGTTCTTTCTTGTTACAACATCACTTTTAACCATATTATCGTCCAATATGCCAAGCTGCTTTGCCGCAGTCATAGTATCCGTTACCGATGACCCAAGCAAAAAAGGATTCCCGGCCGTTTCGGCAAAGGCACCCACTGTTGATAATATGGAAAAAATAATGGCAAATATAAGTACTTTTATCTTCTTCATATTTTGATACCCCACTCTGCAGGATAAAAACTGCATAATAAAATGAAATACTTATTTAACATTTGCGCAATATTATTTTACCATAATTTTCTGATTAATCAACCTTTTTATTATTAAAGTGGTGGAATAGTCCCATATTTTAACTTTTATTTTAGTATTTTTCTATTAATTTGCCATATTTTTATTAAAAGTGGTGGAGGATTACATTTTACGAAAATGTATATACTTATTCCAATAGTTAATTAAAATATAAAAACAAGCTGTTTTTTACAGCAAGCCAAATTTTATTTTTAAATGCAAAAAATGATTCTTTAAAATGAGTTTTTAGGGTGTGGATATATGAAAGCCAAAAGTAAAAAAACGCCTATTCTATATACAGCCAATTTTTTAATATTCCGTTTAAAAACTGCGGCTAAGGTATGTATCAAGTTCTTAGGTAACCATATATATTTGCTTAAAATACGGCCCTGTGTCAGCT
>CABPCX010000376.1 GCA_902406135.1 uncultured Eubacteriales bacterium | reverse complement strand
TATGTTTTTCTTATCCATAAACATAAAATCCATAAAAAAAGTGATTGCAATAGCGGGCTTAAGTGCCGCCGCCCTTCTGCCTTCAATATCAAAAATCCCCGAGTCCAAAGAAGCAATGATGCCGGTAGAAAACAGGACCGTAGTAATTGACGCAGGACACGGAGGATTTGACCCCGGTAAAGAAGGCTCATCAGGTGAAGACGAGCAGTACATAAATCTTAAAATAGCATCTTATCTCCAGCAGTATCTTGAGCAGAGCGGAGCATCGGTAATAATCACAAGAAATGATGACAGCGCCTTAGGTGATACCAAAAAAAGCGATATGAGCGAAAGGCGGAATATAATAGAAGACAGTGACGCCGACATAACCGTAAGCATTCACCAAAACTCATTCCCCAGTAAAAATGTTCACGGTGCCCAGGTATTTTATTATAAAGACAGTGAAGAAGGAAAAAAGCTGGCTGAATATGTTCAGGAGTCTCTTATTGAAACACTGGATAACTCTAACACCCGTACTGCCAAGGCCAACTCCGATTACTATATGCTGCGCACAAACAGCACGCCGTCAATAATCGTAGAGTGTGGTTTTTTGAGCAATCCCTCCGAAGAAGCTTCACTGAATTCTCCGGACTATCAGCAGAAGACTGCCTGGGCCATATATAAGGGAATAATTGACTATTTTCACGCTGAATGATGCCTCCATTGATTGACTGGCATTTATATTTATCGTATAATATTCTATATTATAAAACAGAATTACAAAGGAGAACTGTTTATGGCAACAACTAAAACTATCCAGTCCCTTGAAAGGGCCTTCGCCATACTGGAACTTTTTCAGAATAATAAATCAGAATTGAGCCTTAAGGAAATATCCGATTCCCTTGGTCTTAATAAAAGTACGGCTTTTGGCCTTGTAAACTCTCTGACCACCCTCGGATATCTTCTCCAGAATGAGGACAATCAGAAATATAGTCTCGGACTTAAAATACTTTCCCTGACAAATGCGGTAAAGACGAACAATATCCTTATCCGCGCCGCAAGACCATATCTTGAGGAACTTTCAGCAAAATACAGGGAAACAGTACACAGTGCCCAGGAAATGAACGGAAGCATCGTTTATCTTGATAAGGTAGAGGCAGATACTTCAATCTATATAAATACCCAGATGGGAACCAAAAACTATATGCACTGTACCGGTGTAGGCAAAGTGCTTTTAGCCTATAAGAGTGAGGAAGACCTGGATGCCTTTTTATCCAAACCCCTTAAGCCCCTTACATTCAACACCATTACAGACCCTGCGGAATTTAAAAAGGAAATGAAAAAAATCCGCGAAAACGGCTATGGCGGCGACGATAAGGAAATCGAAATAGGTCTTTCCTGTGTGGCTGTCCCCGTTATGAAGGCGGAAAACAAGCCAGGCTTTGCCATAAGCGTTGCAGGCCCCACAGTCAGAATGAACGAGCATAAGAAAAATAATATAGCCGAAGAAATTAAAAAGACTGCGGCCATACTGTCCGAGGTAATTTACGGATACAAACCGCTTGAATACTAAA
>CABPCX010000375.1 GCA_902406135.1 uncultured Eubacteriales bacterium | reverse complement strand
TGGTCCAAGACCTATTTCCCAGAAGTTGTCGTCTTTGCCAAGGCGTACGATTCTTTCTTCAGGCATACCTAAGCTTTTCCATATTTCTACAGCCTCGTCGTCGTCTTGATAAACTGTAGCCCATATCCGTTCAAAAGGCATGTTAAGCCACTGGGTCATAAATTCAAGTCCCCATGACAAAGATTCTTTTTTGAAATAGTCTCCAAAGGAGAAGTTGCCCAGCATTTCGAAAAAAGTTCCATGTCTGGCCGTGATGCCGACGTTATCTATGTCTCCTGTTCTTATGCACTTTTGGCAAGTAGTCATTCTTTTAGCCGGAGGAGTCTCTATGCCGGCAAAATACTTTTTCAAAGGTGCCATTCCTGAGTTTATTATCAAAAGACTGTTATCGTCTTTAGGTATCAAAGACGCACTTTTAGCTGCATAATGTCCCTTGCTTACGTAAAAGTCTTTAAATCGCTTTCTTATTTCATTCAAACCTAATTTTTCCATGAGTAAAATCCTCCTAAACAATAGTATATTTTAACACATAGATATAAGAAAGTCTATAAAAAACGCTCTCCTCGAGGCTTAAGAAGATTTGCCCGGGAAGAGCGTCTTTAATCAATGATATTTACATCTGACTTTTTAGGTTGCGTGCCATTTCTGTAACATCCTGCCCTACGTTAAGCACCTCTTCTTTGACTCCATTCATATCTTCGATAGTATTTTTAACGTCTTTTTTGAGCTGCTGTTTGGCAGAAGGTTTCATACATCCATAAGCTACAGCACAGGCGGTTCCAACAGCCGCCAAAGTCACCATTGCAGTTGTAGCTGCTTTATGCATAAAATCACTCCCTTTCAAGAGTATTATCTGAAAAAGCAGATGAATTTATGCTGTAACAATTAACCATTAAGTGTTATCAAAAAATGATTTTTAATATGATTTATACGTATCCTTGTTCTCTCATGGTTTTTACTACGCGTCTGAAACCTGCAATATTGGCGCCTGACAGATAATCTCCTGCTCTGTCGTAATCTGAAGCTGCAGTCTCTACTTGAATCCAGATGTTTTTCATTATATCTTGAAGCTGTTGGTCAACCTTTTCAAAGCTTTTCTTTACCCTCATGCTGTTTTGTGACATTTCGAGGGCAGAAACGGCAACTCCTCCGGCGTTAGAAGCTTTTCCTGGCATAAATAACACATTGTTAGCCTGAAGGTATTGAGTCGCTTCTTCCGTAGTTGGCATGTTGGCTCCTTCGGCTACAGCAAAACAGCCATTGGATACTAGTTTTTTAGCGTCTTCAAGATCAAGTTCATATTGAATAGCGCACGGAAGAGCCACATCACATTTTACTTCCCAAACTTTTTTACCATCAAAGTATTGTGCAGATTTTACTTCTTTGACGTAATCGCTAATTCTTCCACGCTTAACTTCCTTTATATCTTTTACGATATCGACTTTGATTCCATCCGGGTCATAAACATATCCGTTGGAATCACTTACAGTGACAACTTTTGCTCCCATTTGCTGCGCTTTTTCAACTGCATATATGGCTACGTTGCCAGAGCCGGATACTGCTACAGTAGCGCCTTT
>CABPCX010000374.1 GCA_902406135.1 uncultured Eubacteriales bacterium | reverse complement strand
CCGACAAGTCCCGCTCTAAATAAGATACAAGCCGCCGATTATATATGGCATAGTTACGCTCAATTTATGCTTTTTATATAAGCATGGTATAGTTTCCACCGGAATACTGTCCATTGATTCAATATATCACAGCACTTTACATTAGTAAAGATTTTTTAACACGTAATATTAACTAAAATTTAACGTAAATATTTATTGACAATTTTGTAGGTAATGCTAATTTATATATAAATAAATAGATTTAAAGATGGAGGTATTGATATGAAACAGCATAAATTTTGGACCGTAGCCATGTGTATATGTTTGATTATGACTATCTATACAGGCCATAAGCATAAATAATATGCTTGCTAGGGGAAAGTTTTAATGGTATACTTTTAAAGCAGATAAACAAAAATTTTTGAGTGTTCAGCTATGCCGTGGAAAAGGGCAGAAGGTGGGCACTTTTTTGGTATTATATGATGGAGGTCATATTATGGGATTCGAATTAAGAAAGTATACCGCACCTGATTTTAATGACAAAAAATTTGTAGATGCTCCGGATGCTGTCCTCGAGCCTGCTCCTAAGGACGGAGTAGTGCCTGAAAAGTACCACGCTATGAGCATATTTCCGGAATACTTTAAAATAGAAGGAAAATGGATACTTGCTGAAGAAAGCAGAATGGACTGTGTTGCTGTTTATGAAAACGGAATAATAGCCGTTAAGGAATTCCGAAACGTAAGAAAAGGCGACTTAATAGTAATCGGAAGAACCGAAAACGGTGAAGACGGCATTTATGTTCATCCTGACGGATTTGGTGAAAGAAAAAATGAAAATGACATTTTTGCATTCAGACAGGGCCGCTCAAGGGAAACAGCCTTTTCAAAGGACTATGATGAGTTATACGAGCTGCTCAGACACGATAGAGAAAACGGAAAAATAGTATGGGTAATGGGACCCGCATTTACATTTGACTTTGATGCAAGGGATGCCTTTTCAAGACTTATACAGAATGGATATGTTCATGCTGTAATGGCCGGAAATGCTCTTGCAACCCACGACCTTGAAGCTGCATACTTAAACACAGCCCTCGGACAGAATATATATACTCAGGAGAGCCAGCCCCTTGGACACTATAACCATTTGGATACAATAAACAGGGTAAGACATTACGGTTCAATAAAAAACTTTATTGAAGGCGAGAACATTAATAACGGCATTATATATAACTGTGAAAAATATAATGTGCCATATGTATTGGCAGGCTCCATAAGAGACGACGGACCTTTGCCCTGTGTTTATGCCGATGTATATGAAGCCCAGAATGCCATGAGAGACCATGTCAGAAATGCCACAACGGTAATTTGTATGGCTACAACTCTGCATACCATCGCAACGGGAAATATGACTCCTTCATATAGAGTGCTCAGCGACGGCACCATAAGACAGGTTTATTTCTACTGTGTTGATATAGCCGAATTTGCCGTAAATAAACTCAGTGACAGAGGAAGCCTCAGCGCAAGGGGAATAGTTACAAATGTTCAGGACTTTATTGTAAATCTCAGTAAAGAGCTTACTAAATAATATAAAAATAAAAGCCCAAAA
>CABPCX010000373.1 GCA_902406135.1 uncultured Eubacteriales bacterium | reverse complement strand
GCAGCGTCGGGACGTATATATTCAAGTATTCCTCCGTTAATTCTGATTCGTGTTCCTATTTCAGAATCTCTGGTTTTTGTGACCATCTCTACCTTTGATACGGCCGCTATACTGGCAAGAGCCTCTCCCCTGAAACCAAGGGAAAATACACTTTCAAGGTCTTCTGCCGTCCTTATCTTGCTTGTGGCATGTCTTAAAAATGCGGGTTTCACCTGGTCCTGGGGTATTCCGCAACCGTCATCGGTTATACGCATAAAGGTAGTGCCGCCGTCTCTTATCTCAACGGTAATGCTTCCTGCTCCGGCGTCAATGGCGTTTTCCACCAGCTCCTTTATTACCGAGCCCGGCCTTTCAACCACTTCTCCGGCAGCTATTTTGTTTATTGTACTGTTATCAAGCAGTTTGATTTTGTTCATCGCAGTCACATTCCCTTAATCTTGTTCTGCAAATCGAAAAGTGTCTGCAATGCCTGTATGGGCGTCAAAGACATAACATCGATTTTATTTATCTCATCAATTATCTGTGTTTCCTGTACGTTAAACATATTTATCTGCACTGCCTCTTCCTCGGCAGCTTCCTTCGCCTCATTGGCAAGTTTCTTTGTCTTTTTGGTTATATCCGCCGCATTGAGCTTCTTAAGTATGGCCGTAGAGCGTTTTATTACCTTATTGGGCAGTCCCGCAAGTCTCGCCACCTGAATGCCGTAGCTGTGGTCCGCTCCGCCTCTTACTATTTTTCTGAGGAAGATTATGTCTTCTCCCTCTTCTTTTACTGTTATGCAGTAATTCTTAACTCCCGGGAGTTTTCCTTCCAGCTCCGTAAGCTCGTGATAGTGGGTAGCGAAAAGAGTTTTTGCTCCTATCTGTTTTGTATCGGCAATATATTCCATTACCGCCCAGGCTATTGAAAGTCCGTCAAAGGTACTTGTTCCCCTTCCTATCTCGTCAAGGATAAGAAGGCTCTTTGATGTGGCATTATTAAGTATGTTTGCCACTTCCGTCATCTCAACCATAAACGTACTCTGTCCCGAAGGACGCGCCTACCCTGGTAAATATCCTGTCACAAACTCCTATATGTGCATAGGAAGCAGGCACAAAGGAGCCTATCTGCGCAAGAATGGTTATTATGGCTGTCTGTCTCATATATGTAGATTTGCCGGCCATATTTGGACCGGTAATTATAAGCAGGCGGTTTTCATCGTTGTCCAGATAAACGTCATTTGCTATAAAAGCTTCCGTTGTCATCTTTTCAACCGACGGATGGCGGCCGTCCTTTATATCTACTATACTTCCGTCATCAACTATGGGCTTAATATAATTCTGTGCTTGTGCCGCCTCAGCCAATGACTGAATGGAATCACAGAGGGCTGTTATATATGCCGTATACTGTATTCTGTTTACCTGGGACGCAACCTTTTCTCTTACCTCACAGAAAAGCTCATATTCAAGCTCTACAAGTCTGTCAGCTGAGCCAAGTATAAGGTCCGCAAGGTCATTAAGTTCACTTGTAGTATATCTTTCACTGTTTGCCAGTGTCTGTTTTCTCATATAGTTTTCAGGCACCTGAGAAACATTTGATTTCGTTACTTCTATGTAA
>CABPCX010000372.1 GCA_902406135.1 uncultured Eubacteriales bacterium | reverse complement strand
CGTATTTATGGGGCACGGTACCGAGCACTATGCAGATTCAGCCTATGCAGCGCTGGATTACAGATTTAAGGCTAAGGGATATGATAATTTCTTTGTAGGTACGGTTGAGGGATATCCTGATATTAATGAGGTCACTTATTTCATAAAAAAAGGCGGATATAAAAAGGCTGTACTTTATCCGTTTATGATTGTTGCAGGAGACCATGCCAATAATGATATGGCAGGAGAGGACAGTGAAAGCTGGAAAACCGTCCTGGAAAAAGAAGGATGCAGTGTTGACTGCAAAATAATAGGCTTAGGAGAATACAGCGGAATACAGAATATGTTTTTAAAACATATTGAAAAGGCTGTATGCGAAATTGAAACTTATATGAATTAAGGGGATATTATGCTAAAAAGCGGTTTTACTACCGGAAGCTGTGCGGCTGCGGCGGCAAAGGCATCGGCAGTTATGGCACTTACTAAAAAAACAATGGAATCAGTCAGTATACTGACTCCGGCTGGAATTGAATTTAAAACCCAAGTGCTGAATCCTGAAATAAAGGATAACAGAGCTTGGTGTGCGGTAAAAAAATATTCAGGAGACGACCCTGATATAACAAACGGAATACTTATTTATGCTGATGTTACCATAAATAACAGCGGAAAAATCTCTATCGAAGGCGGCAAAGGTATTGGGAGAGTTACTAAAAAAGGCCTCGGCATTGAGATAGGCCAGGCAGCCATAAACAAGGTGCCAAGACAAATGATTGAAAATGAAGTAAGAGAAGTAATAGACTCCTTTGGCTGTGACTATGGTGCCGAGGTTATTATAAGTGCAGAAAACGGCGAAAAAATAGCGGAGAAAACATTTAATCCAAGGCTTGGAATAGAAGGCGGCATATCAATACTTGGTACAAGCGGAATAGTTGAGCCCATGAGCAGGAAGGCATTGATTGATTCGATAAAAGCAGAAATAAGAGTTAAGAAAGAAAATGACGGAGATATCCTCTTGATGTCTCCGGGCAATTACGGGATAGATTTCATAAAGAAAGAATATGGCGTTGATATAGATAAAGCCCTTAAGTGTTCAAATTTTGTAGGTGAGAGCATTAAGGCGGGTATCGAATGTGGATTAAAAAAAATCCTTATTATAGGGCATATGGGAAAACTGGTAAAGCTGGCAGGTGGCATAGGAGATACCCACAGCAGAAACGCCGACTGCCGAATGGAAATACTGGCTTCCGCTGCGGCATTTTTTACCGAAGATATAAAGGTCGTAAGAAAAATTCTTATGTGTAATACAACGGAAGAGGCTGCCTGCATTTTGAAAGAAGAAGGAATACTTAAAGAAACCATGAAAAGGGTTTCGGACAGGGCTATGTATTATATCGAAAGAAAAGCGGAAACTGGAATAGTTATGTTTACCAATGAACTGGGTATATTGGCTCAGACGGATAATGTAAAAGGGCTTTTGAAAGAGATAAAGGAGAATTAAATTGACTGTATATATTATCGGAGCCGGATGCGGGGACAAAGGTCTTTTGACATCACACTCGGCAGAAATAATTGATAAATGCGGCACTGTCATAGGACCTGAAAGGCTTGCGGAAAAATA
>CABPCX010000371.1 GCA_902406135.1 uncultured Eubacteriales bacterium | reverse complement strand
ATCCTTTGAATACCTTACAGAAGAAAAGTTTTACCCATTCAGTACGTCAGATAAATTATTTATAGACCCCTATAAATAATACCCTGTTACGATATGTGGTCAGAGGGTTATCCTCACAAACGGGGAGCTTGCTGAAGCCCTGTCCTCTCTGCCGGAGAAAAAAAGGGAAATCATTTATCTTTACTTTTTCGGGCGTTACACACAACAGGAAATCGGGGAATTATACGGACGCTGCCGGAGTACAGCGTGGCATCATATACACAGTGCCTTGCAAATGCTGCATGAAGAAATGGAGGTGCTTTTCCGTGAGGAATCCTAAACTTGTACCGTATGAAACGATTGTCAGAGCAACCAGCGGAGAGCCGGAAGCCGTTGACGAAGTTTTACGGCATTATGGCAAAAGAATCCGGCTTGCTTCCCTTGAAAACGGACAGGTCAACAAGGACACCGAGGACAGCATAAAACAGCGGCTTGTTGCTGCCCTGTTTAAGTTCCGTTTTGATGAACAGGAAGTATAAAAAATCGCTTCCATTTTTTAAAAAATGGATATATAATAAAGCGACAACAAATCGCAATTTATTGGAGGAAAACATTCATGAAAAAGATTACTTCAATGATTGGTATTATAATTTTTTTATTCCTCATAACATCATGTAACCATAAAGATGTTGAAGATATTTCCGCTGATACAACTCAACATGTAGAAGAAACTAAAAATCAACATGTTGAATCGCAGGAAATTATTGAAACAGATTCTTTGAGTTGGCTTGAAATTACAGAGGATGGAGTTAATGAGGAACTTTATTTGGAAAATTTAGATGCAGAAGTATTAGAAGCAGTTGCTACAAAACTTCGAGCATTAGTTGAAGAAGAAGTTGAAGCAGAGCGGGAAAATCCAGAAATAGTGATAACTGAAGGTTGGACAAGGGTATTTGACAGTCAACAATATAATGAAGTGTTGAATATGGGTGAGTCGGCTATGAAGCCGTTATATTGGATTATCTACAAAAGTCCGAATGCGGGAATGTATGAATATATTTGTGCAACTGCATTATATGAATTGTCTGGTTATGATTTCACAAATGAGGATGGGAGCCTTACATGGGTCAATTCCAAAGAATTTCTTGATAGATTCAATGAGAAAATTTTAAGCGATAGAAAAAGATAACTTCAAATTTATAGAATTTTAGCCAGCTAAAAATTTAATAGTAGCCATACATACATAACGGCATATCAAGACAGGAAATCAAGAAAAGATTTCCTGTTTTTTTTGCGTTTATGTTCGGCGTTTTGAAAAAGCGCCGTATTGCCCCACGAAAGGAGAAACAGAACACGCCCATTTTTGGCAGTTTTCGGTTTTCTGGTGGTGTAGGGAATGAAAGGAAAATGGAGAAATTTTCGGAAATCTCCGTCATTTTTGCTTTGTGTGGTGTTGTAGGTAGTAAGGGGAGAAATACGCCGCATAGCTGGCAGAATCCACGCCCCGCCCGCCGGAGGTATCAGCAAAAGCCCACACAGAGGAAGCCGCCACTTTCTTAGAGCAAGATTCTACCACAGTACCAAATTTCGCCTATCGGCTCATTTTGTCCTATGGGAA
>CABPCX010000370.1 GCA_902406135.1 uncultured Eubacteriales bacterium | reverse complement strand
AAGCAGAAGGTTTATAAAATTTCATAAAATAAAATATCCTGCCTTGGCCGGGCAGGATACGAAGATGGAAGGATTTATGAAGAAATTTTTATCAGCTTTCCTGCTGATGATTATATTGTAAAGGACCCTTGTGAACTGAGTATATATAAGTTGTGAATAATTTGTAAACAAAAAAATCTTTTGTTAAGATAATTTTTTGTTAAATGTAAAAACAATGTTAAATAGTGTATTTGTATATATTTCCTGTTTACATATAGAGCTTTTTAAACTAAAATAAGAATATATGTTCGTATATAATGCGAAAGAAGGTTCTTATTATGCAGAGGCTTATATTACATTCTGACCTTAACTGTTTTTATGCTTCCGTGGAATGTCTTTTAAATCCCAAGTATAAAAACAGACCCGCAGCGGTATGCGGTGACCCCGGAAAAAGACATGGCATTATACTGGCAAAAAATTATATTGCGAAATCCTTTGGAGTTGCTACCGGAGAAACAGTATGGCAGGCACGCAGCAAATGTCCGTCTCTGGTACTGTTCCCCGCAAGATTTGAAGTCTATAAGTATTATTCGGCTAAGGTAAGGGAAATATACTACAGATATACAAATCTGGTGGAGCCATACGGCCTTGATGAGGCCTGGCTTGATATATCAAAACCAAACGGAGATTTTGATTATGCAATGAATACGGCTCAAAAAATAAGTGATACCATAAAAAAGGAGATAGGGCTTACTGTATCCATAGGAGTTTCCTTTACTAAAAGCTTTGCGAAACTGGGAAGCGATTATAAGAAGCCTGACGCCATAACACTTATAACACCCGAAAACTTTAAAAAAATAGTATGGCCCCTTAAAGTTTCCAATCTTATCTATGCCGGCAGAGCGACCACAAAAACCCTGAATAAACTTGGAATATATACCATAGGAGATTTGGCAGAGGCGGACGAAAGATGCATAAAAGCCCACCTTGGGAAAAACGGCGACAGACTGAGACTGTGGGCAGGAGGAAAAGACTTTGAACCCGTGCGGGACTATATAGACCGTGCGGAAATAAAAAGCGTTGGAAACAGCGTTACGCTTCCCTATGATATATATAATGACGATGATATAGCCATAACGCTTATGATATTGTCGGAAAGCGTTGCATCAAGACTCAGAGAAAAAAAGCTTATGTGTTCTACTGTTCATATAGAAATAAAGGAAAAGGAGCTTATAAGATTTTCGGGCCAGAAAAGACTGAGTTTTCCTACCTGTGTGTCAGAGGACATATATAATGCTGCCGATGAACTTTTCAGAGCCAAGAGACGTGAAGGAAAAATGATTAGAGCTCTGGGAGTAAGGGCAGGTGACTTGGAAAGCTCGCAGGTAATGCAGCTGTCCATAGACCCTGACTTTAACCGCTCAATGAAACAGCTAAAGTTAGATGAAATGCTGGACGGCATAAGGAAAAAATATGGATATGACAGTGTCAAAAGATGTATAATGCTCTTAAATACCGATTTGTCAAAGATGAATCCCATAGCCGATAATACTGTATATCCGGGAGGCTTTGTATATTAGAATATTAAAATGATGCGGAGGACAATTGTTTTTCTGTCAAATAACGTGC
>CABPCX010000369.1 GCA_902406135.1 uncultured Eubacteriales bacterium | reverse complement strand
TTCATTGTCAAGGCCAAGAAGTTCGTAGTTTTCAACAGCTTCTATCCCTGCGGCTCCCGCTCCTATGTAGCCTGTAATGTTAGCCGCTGACTCTCCGTAAGGGTATGTCCTGTCATATCCTCCGTCCGAAGATTTGACGCTTTCAGCCATAACATTTCCGTTTGTATCGTAAATGCTTCCTCTTTTAAAGTCCCCATTTTCATATCCAAGTCTGGAGTTATAGCTGTTTGAGGCAATCTTCTGTCTGTCAAAGGCAACAAGTTTGAACATTGTTCCGATAACAAGGAAAAACAGGACTACTAATATCCAAAAGACCCTTTTCATACTTGTTTTCATACCATTGTGCATAACATCACCTCAATGATTGAGATTTTCTTCTCAGTAAATTAAATTTAGGGAGTTTATGTTCAAACTCTTCATCGTTATCTTCATCTTTTGATACCTTTTCGGTGGGTGTTCCGTTAGCCCACTGTAAAAGTCCCATAAGAGCCACGCTGACAAGTACGGAGCTTCCTCCATAGCTTACAAAGGGAAGAGTTACTCCTGTCAGCGGTATGAGTTTTATAACTCCGCCAAGTATCAGGAATGTCTGGAAAGAGAACATTATAACGATTCCGGCAGCAAGCATACTGTAAAATCTTCTCTTTGCTCTGACCGCTATAAACATACCTCTTAAAAACAGAAGAATATAAATACATACTACTCCCATGGCGAATATGGTTCCCATTTCCTCACAGATAGCCGAAAAGATGAAGTCTCTTTCAACCACAGGAATTTTTCCGGGCATTCCCCTCGTGAGGCCGCTGCCTAAAAATCCCCAAGTAGTTATGGCAAACAATGACTGTGTTATCTGATATCCTGTGTCTCCTGCGTCGGTCCAAGGGTCAAGCCAAGTTGATACACGCACTCTGACATGGCCGAAAAGCTTATAGGCAAGCAGAGATGCCAGAGCCATTCCGCCAAACCCCGCAAGAAGAAGCAGCACATTGCTTGTTGTTATGTATAAAAGAAGTATATATGTTACCGAGAATATAAGTGCGCCTCCAAGGTCCTTCTGCAATACAAGGCAGAGAACTATGAATACCGCAAATCCCGTAACAATACACAGCTTTTTGAAGTCCAGCGGTTTCCTGAATACACAGGCTATGTAAAGCAGGAACAGGAATTTTACTATTTCCGAAGGCTGGAATCCTATGCCTTTTATGCTTATCCAGTTCAGTGAACCTTCTTCCACGTCACCGATTATAAACGGAAGTACTATAAGCACTACCGCAGCTATAAGATAAAACATCTCAAACTTTTCAAGTTTAGGCATTATTTTGAGCAATGGCGGTATTATCATTATGACTACCGTGCTCACAGTCATCCATATAAGCTGTTTTCCGGCAAGGGCAGGATTAAGTCTTTGGAGCATTATAAGGCCGATATCCATAAGGAAATACATACAGTTCCATATAAGAGGACAGCCATGTTTATATATCTTTCTAAGCAGGAAAGACGATACAAACAAGTATACAAGTGCTCCGACTCCCGACACTATTACCGTTATATCCGGCATTTTATTTTCACTGTCCCAAGCCAGAATAGCATAAGCAGTCAGGTGCATAAGTACCATCATGGTT
>CABPCX010000368.1 GCA_902406135.1 uncultured Eubacteriales bacterium | reverse complement strand
CCTATGCAGGTCAATGGCTATTTCTATTGAAGGGTTTTCATTAAGTATTTGCTGGAGAACCGGCTCCATTCGTTCATAGTCTCCGGTAGTTGTCATTTTTGAATCAACATAATCAAAGCTTTCCGTGCAGTGCATGGTTTCTATTCCATATTCATTTTCCAAAATATCCTTAAGATGCTCACCAACACCAACTATTCCTTCATCCAGACTTGCTGACATATCACTGTCGGCAAATCCCTCATGGGAATGGGTATGAAATATGAGTATTTTAGGGCCGTCAGACTCAGTGTCGATGGAAAAGTCAGAGCTCAAAAATTTTTCTCCGTTGAGCTCTCCCTCAAGGACATCGGTGGCTGAGTCAACTATGTATACATTCTTTTTTAAATAATTTATATCGGAATAATTGGCCTTTTCTTCATCTGACATAACAAACAGTGTGCCGCTGTCTATCTGTTTGGGTTCAGTATTTTTTTCTTCATCTGATGTATCTTTACTTTCTTCACTATCCTCATTATTTGTCTGTACTATAACTTTATGCTCTTTTTCAGCAGCATATATTTCCGTTATCATAGATACGGATACTTTTCCTCCGGGCATTATTTCCGAAAGGGCTATACTCTTCATCAAAAGTCCTTTGTCCCAGGATACCGCCGAAACTCCGAAAAGCGCAAGCACCAGAAGTCCGGCCATATTTTTTTTGAAAAACAGCTTATAATTAAAACTCCATCTCTGCAATAACAACTCCTCCTTGGTATGAAAAACATCCTTTACCTCAAAGTTAATATATTCATCAGAGAAGCTTTATATATCAAATTTATGGATTTATGTTTTGGAGCATATTTTTGTCCGGTGTCTATGTTGTAATGCTGTCTCATTTTTGATATTATGGAAAATATAAGAAGGGAGGAATATTTATGCCCGATTTAACTCAAAACGAGCAGCTTCATGGAAGCTTTTTGATAGTACCGTTAAAATATGATTCAGAATCATTAAACCAGACATATCTTGAGGAAATAGGCACATACAGGCCCATAACCACCATGGATTTAAACGAAAACATTAAAAAGATGCTTGATAAATCAAATGATGCCGCTGTAGGTTTATGTTTTGATATTTCGCCGGACCATATTCTGCCCTTTGTAAGCGGGGCCGACGACAGCCACCTTCCTCAGACATTTCTTGTTTCCGATGACGGAAATACATATACATTTGAATTGTCTTCTTCATATATTTATGTATTCCATACTCAGGTTGCCTTTTTATGCTTAAGCATATCCTATGAAGAAATGGAGGCCTTAAAAGCCGTATGCAATCCCGGCTCAGCCTATAATCCCGCATCCTTTTACTGGGTTGATGAAGAAGGCCAAAACCATCTGTTTTCCATAGAAACATGGCTGGATGATTTTCTTTCTCCCCTTGGCCTCAAAAAGTTTTTTGACGGAGATTCCTCCTATCTTCTAGACTCTTACGCATACATATTCACAGTTGTTCCAAATCGATTTGACACCATAGAAGAAATGCAGAAAATAACATTCAATCTTCACAAGATGATGCCCATTGATTCGGATATATATGATACTTCGGAGGACGATATCCGTTATGTATATGCGGTAAAGCATCAGGCCTATAATACATACCGCTGGG
>CABPCX010000367.1 GCA_902406135.1 uncultured Eubacteriales bacterium | reverse complement strand
TAGCTTCAAGACCGCCCATTGCGAAAAGGTTAATCCAAACAATGATATCGGGAGGTGAAAGCGCAAATATAAATACGATTATACCGATAACTATTGTTATAAGGAAACTATATGTAGGCACTTTCTTGTTAAGTTTTTCGTTTGTTTCATCGCTCTTGATGATGTATGTCATATATAAGTCTTTAATAATTGTTGCTGATGCAAGTATGAGCAGTGATGAAACTGTAGACATAACTGCCGCAAGGGGAGCAGCAAGGAAAAATCCGGCTGCAACTGAAGGCATATATTCAAGAACAACGTAGGGGATTACCTGGTCTGTACTTGCAATTCCCTCTTCGGGAAGAAGGGGAAGAGTAAGAGCTCCTGCAAAATGCATACCAATCATAAGTATTCCGACAACAACTGTTCCGTATATCATAGCTCTGTGCATTGATGCTGTGTCTTTAAAGCCCATACCTCTGACAGCTGTCTGAGGAAGTCCAAGTACACCGATACCTACAAGTACCCAGAAAGAAATCATATATCCGGGTGAAAGGCTTGTAACACCGCCGCTGTAGGGTCCTTTTCCGAGAAGGTCCCATCCGGGGTTTGTGGCGTCAAGCTGAGCTGTAATTTCGCCCATACCGCCTCCTGCTTTGATAACAAAGAAAAGGAGAAGGAATGTACCTATTGTCATAATGATACCCTGAAGTGTATCTGTCATAACTACGGCTTTAAAACCACCTATTGATGTATATAAAATTACTATAATTCCGAAAAGAGCAAGTCCTGCCCAGTAGGGGAGGCCTGTAACTGTTTCAATAAGAGTAGCTCCTCCTATGAACTGAGCTACCATCTGAGTTATAAAGAAAACTACAAGGCAGATACCGCAGAGAATAACAACAGCGGGTGAGTTATATCTTGCCTTAAAATAGTCCGTTATTGTAACGGCATTTATTCTTCTTGAAATAAGTGATATCTTTTTACCGATAACACCCAGAGTAAGGAATGCTGTTCCTATCTGAATGGCAGCAACCCAAGACTGTGTAAGTCCCCAGGAAGCGGCAAGACCGGGTCCGCCAAGGAATGAGCTGGCGCTGGTATATGTAGCAACTAAAGTCATGGCAAGTACAAGACCGCCCATTGAACGGCCGCCGATAAAGTAGTTCTGAAGGAAACTTCCTGTTTTCTGTCCTTTTTCCATACGGCTGAATCTAAGGCCAAGTATCATATTGGCAGCCATATATCCAATTAAAACAATAAGAATTACGATCTGCTTACTTGTCATTGCATTCATCTCCTTCCTCTGTTAAATCGAAGTTGACAAATACTTTTTTGAGCAGAAAAACTACTCCAACTACTGCTACGACAAATACGCCGGGTGTACTGAGTATCCACCATAATGGCAGGTTAAAAAAGTAAATATCCTTTCCTGACAGTCCGTAGCCAAATCCTACGTGCCAGATAAAACAGATTATAAAAAGAATGATAGTGGCGGTGGCTTCTTTTCTTATCTGCCTATTTTTTTCTTCTCTTGTCATAGGTTTCATGTTTTTCCTCCTTAATGATAAAATCATGGTACCGGATGCATAAAAAAACATCCGTTGAGTTTTACAAAAAATGTAAAAAACTGCGGATGGATAGAATTCCAAAAAGACGCACCTTTTCCATATTTCCGCCTTTCCGACA
>CABPCX010000366.1 GCA_902406135.1 uncultured Eubacteriales bacterium | reverse complement strand
CCGGCACAGCCTATTCCCGGTGTGGGGCCTCCTGCTTCTACACAGAGCACTCCTCCAAAACCTTCAAAAACTATATCATTTAACTCAACATCGCCGCCTGAGCGAAGTTTATCAAGAACCGTTGGTATCTTTATCCCGCCCATAAGATTCTTAACTGAATCGGCTTTTGGGTCGCATCCTATCTGCATAACCTTATATCCAAGAACCGCCAACGCCGCCGCTATATTGGAAGTCGTTGTAGATTTTCCTATACCGCCTTTTCCGTATATTGCTATCTTTTTCATTATACCCTCCTTAGTTAGTTATAACTAACTCAATATCTTTTATTAAGGCTATAGTTAGTTATAGCTAACAATAGCCTTAAATTTAAACACATCAATATAACCATATTTAATGTGTTCTGATATAATATATTATGCTTTTTTATATTTGTCAAGAAAAGATTAGGTATTACTAACTGTTTATTTAAACATACAATAAAAAAATCCCGAAACTTACGTTTCGGGATCTCATAAATCAAATTAGTCCTGTGTATAGGGCATAAGTGCAACGTGTCTTGCTCTCTTGATAGCTGTTGTTAAAGCTCTCTGATGCTTTGCACAGTTTCCTGTGATTCTTCTGGGGAGGATCTTACCTCTCTCAGAAACATATCTTCTTAATTTGCTTATATCTTTGTAATCGATAACTGTTACTTTATCCGCACAAGAAGCGCAAACGCGTTTTTTTCTGCGGCCGCGTTTTTTCTGAATCATTTCGCAAACCTCCTTTTAAAAATCAATAATTAAAAGGGTAAATCATCGTCTTCTATACTTTCATCGATGGGGTAAAAACCATCTCCCATATCGTCTGCCTTTTTAGGAGCGGGAGCTGCTGTCTGAGTGCCTGCTGATGAAGAAGCCTTGCTTTCGGCAAAGTACTGTTCTTCAACAACTACCTCAGTTGTTGTACGTTTTTTACCTTCATTGTCCTCCCAATTACGGACCTGAAGTCTTCCGACTACGCTTACCATCTGACCTTTTCTGAAATACTTTTCAGCAAACTCTCCCTGCTTGCCGAATACGACACAGGGAATAAAATCAGCCTCTGCTTCACCCTGACGTTTAAAACGTCTGTTTACAGCCAGTGAATATCTGGCAATCGCCAGAGGTTCGGCACCCTGAGAATATCTTACCTCGGGGTCCCTTGTGAGGCGTCCCATTAATATAACCTTATTCATAATCGCACCGTCCTCTCACTGATGACAGGGGATAATTAAGCATCCTTACGGATGATGAGGTAACGTAAAACGTTCTCCATGATACGAACACGGCTTTCGATTTCAATGGGAGCTGTGGGAGCAGCGTCAAATGTGATGAAGCTGTAGAATCCCTCGTTCACTTTTTTGATTTCATAAGCGAGTCTTCTCTTACCCCAATCGTCAACCTTCTCGATTGTTCCGCCAAATCTTGCGATGAGTTCCTGAACCTTGTTGAAAGCCTCTGTTCTTGCTTCTTCATCAAGCTCAGGATTTAAAACTAATGCTAACTCGTATTTGTTCATTCCTGATACACCTCCTTCTGGACATAAGGCCCTGCATTTCGCAGAGCAAGGATAAATTTACACTTACGTCATAGTATTTTATCACAAACAATCACAGGACGCAAGGATTTTTTTAATTTTACGCTATTAATTTT
>CABPCX010000365.1 GCA_902406135.1 uncultured Eubacteriales bacterium | reverse complement strand
AGATGCTCCACCCATACCGGAAGATATGGCAAGAATTTTTACACCTTTATAAGTGCCTGTCATACATCTGTATTCTCTGTTAAAGCCTATTTCTTTAACATCGTCAAGGTAGGGCGCAATTCTGTCAAGTCTTGCGGGGTCGCCCGGCATAATGGCATATTTTACGTTTAAATCACTACTTAATCTAATGTGTGCCTGTAATTCGCTCATAGTATTCCTCCCTTATATTTTGCTATAAATAGCATATAACAAATTTATTGTTATATCAATACATTGATTGACAAACTTTGATTAAGGAAGGATAATAATAGAAGTGATATTAAATATTGAGGAGTAAATTTTATATGGGTATTATATATTTATTTTTGTCTGGACTTTTTAACAGTATTATGGTGTCATTCAATGGCCAGCTGGGAATATATCATTCACTTTTTGTAGTTACGTTTTTTGTTCACGTTATTGCAGCTGTGATACTTTTTATATATATACCCGTTGTTCAGCATAAAAAGATAACTTTTAAGGGTGTGCCGCCCTATGTATATACTGTAGGTTTTCTGGGAGTAACTATAGTTGCGGCAAGCAGCTGGTGCACAAAGGCAATAGGAGCTACAGCAGTATTATCTTTGTCAGTTACAGGCCAGATGATATGTTCTGCCATATTTGACCATTATGGCTTCTTCGGAGTTAAAAAAATACCCTTAAAAAAAGAGCAGATACCTGCCTATGTTCTTGTTATTATTGGTATAATGCTCGTTATTAACGGTTAAGGAGGGGAGAAAAATGGCAGCATACATATTTGTAGCAGTTTTACTTGGTGTTTTAAATGTTTTTAATAAAATGGTAAATGTAAAGGCTTCAGAATGTTTGGGAAATACTAACGGAACACTTATAAATTATTTTGAGGCTTCAATCATATCTTTGGTTGTACTTCTTCTGCTTGGAAATGCAAATGAACTTACACCGGGATATATAAAAGACGTTCCTGCTTATCTCTATTTAGGAAGTATAACAGGACTTGTTGCACTTATATTTTTGGTTATCGGAACAAAGAAATCAACTGTAATGGTTTCTACAGTAGTCGTGCTTATTGGACAGCTTACTGCTTCAATTGTCCTTGACTGCATATTTTTTAATGAGGACTTCAGTCCCGTAAAGGTACTTGGTATTTTCTTTGTTATAGCCGGAATGGCATTCAGAGAAAGAATAATCAAAAAAACAGAACAGGCAGAGAATACTGAACAGTAATGCCTATATATATTTGAAAAGGAGTGCGGTATTTATGAAAATTTTGAACCTTGGTTCTCTTAATGTGGACTATGTATATAAAGTAGACAAGTTTCTCCTGCCCGGTGAAACGAAAAGCTCACTTTCGCTTAATACCTACTGCGGCGGAAAAGGACTTAATCAGTCCATTGCAGCTGCAAAGGCCGGTAATGAGGTTTATCATGCCGCAGTCCTTGGAAAAGGCGGAGAGATGCTCAAAACAGCATTATCCGAAAGCGGAGTTAATGTGGATATGATACAGCCAAGCGACGAGACCTGCGGACACGCCATTATTCAGGTAGACGAAAAGGGACAAAACTGCATACTCCTTTACGGAGGAACAAACAGAACCCTTACAAAAGAATTCATTGATGAGGTACTCGATAAATTCGGAAATAACGGCCTTGTACTGCTTCAG
>CABPCX010000364.1 GCA_902406135.1 uncultured Eubacteriales bacterium | reverse complement strand
TAAATTAAAAGTGATATACTGATTACATAACGGTAAAATGTGATGGAGGTTATTATGGATACAAGTTCAAGAGAATATGAAGTTTGCCTTTGTCGCCATGTGACAAGAGGGGAAATAGAAGATTTCGTAGAAGAGACTGGCATACTTGATCTGAAAGAAGTGTGCGAAAAGCTCAACATAGGCAACAAATGCGGCGCATGCAGAGAAATGATACAGGAAATAATAGACAGCCGTAATTAACGCAATGCAAAACCGGCGATGTATGGATTCGCCGGTTTTTAATGGCTATTAAGAAATTGGCTAAGAGGAGGCATTTTAGCCTTATATATTTGAATCAGCTTATGCGTTTTCTAGCTACTGTAAGCTTTTCTAACGTATAGCCTCTTTCAAAACGTTCCAGGTATACTTGACTGCACTTTCTGTATTTGTCAAAAATTTTTTTTGCTTTTTCTTCGTCTCCGTATACTTTCCAATATCCCACCATTTTGCAGTCTTTCGCTTTGTTATGAATAAATCCGCATACATCTTCCGGCGGGAATCCCAGAAAAACTCCAACTTCATGAGGAAACTCAGATGACTCCTTCATTCGCTGTATGAGCTTTGTAATGCATTTTTCAACATTGCCGCAGCAATATCCCAATTGATTCATCAAATCACATACCATCTTATTTTCCATATCTCTTTTAAGATATTCCGGACGAAAAACATATAAGAGCATCTTATTGTCTCTGTTCCTAAGCGGTATCACCCTGATACCTTTGTCTCTGAAGACCCCGTTTATTCTTCGTATAAAAGTCTTCATGGAATCGTCATCTTCAAACACGCATGAAAAAATATTTCCTGTTTTAATGGCTGCCAAAGTCGGGGCACAATGTTGTATTAATAATTTCTCTGTCATTTCTATCCAGCATTTAGTTAGTTATGTCTAACCGCTCCGTTAAATTTTAGTTAGCTTTAGCTAACTTGTTTTAAGTTTAAATGCTTTCCTCCTTTTTGTCAATATCTTTTTATTATTTTTTCCGATAAAAATATAAAAACCCTGCCATGTTTTTCATGGCAGGTGCCGGGCTCGTTAAAACCGTAATATTTACTTTCTTCCTGCGACTATCTTATAATAAGCATTGGATGTTATGCGGTATACTACCACATAGAATAATGCAAATACCAGGAAGCTTATGGCTGTAGTCAAAATGAGAAGTTTAATGTTGATCAGATTGAACAGCATCAGCATCTTCTGAAGCAGCGGGAACGCAAACGCGAGATGTATGCCCGCCATACAAAGCGGCAGGAAAAATACTGTCAGCAATTGTGAGTTTATGCTCTTTCTTATGTCCTTGTTAGTCATGCCAACCTTCTGCATAATATCAAATCTGGACTGGTCTTCATATCCTTCAGAAATCTGTTTATAGTATATTATTAGGACTGCCGCGAAAATAAATACTATGCTCAGCATTATTCCCAGGAAGAACAAGCCGCCAAAGGTGCCATAGAAATCGTCTCTGTTTTCAGCAAGACTTTCACAATACGCGCTAAAACCTCCATCTTCGGCCCCTAAGCTCTTATATTCCTCATACAGCTGATTTTTAAGGTCAGTCTGCTGGGCTTCAGATATAGATGTATTGAAGCTGTAATTCCAACAGAATGTGTTGTACGATGAAACATCTTTTAAAGAAGCCGCTATTTTTTCAAAA
>CABPCX010000363.1 GCA_902406135.1 uncultured Eubacteriales bacterium | reverse complement strand
TCAACATCAAAAAAGCCTGCGAAGAAGTTCAGACAAAGGTTAAAAACGCAGTTGAGACTATGACAGGACTCACAGTAACAGGAGTTAATGTGGTTGTTTCAGAAGTTTGGGTTGAGAAGGAAGCTGATTTACCTGCAGCCGAAACTATGGACGAAGAAACAAAAGCAGAGTAATTCTTTAATGAAGGGTAATACGGCTGTCATTTTCAGGCAGCCTTTTTAAATGTTGGGAGGATAAAGCGATGGGACGCAGAAACGCCAGAAAACTCGCATTCTATTTATTATTTCAGTATGATTTCGTTAAAAACGGCGACTATGAGGAAGTAAAAGATATGTTTCTTACGGTAGCTGAAGATGAAATTACGGAAAATGACAAAGAATACATAATGTCAAAAACCGACGGAACAATGGCTCATCTTGAGGAAATAGACAATATAATAGGCAGCTACGCAAAGGGATGGACAGTTGAGAGAATGTCAAAGGTAGATAAGGCCATCCTCAGACTTGCCGTATATGAAATCAAGTACGCTCCTGACGTTCCTGACGGAGTTGCAGTAAACGAGGCTGTTGAGCTTGCAAAGGTATACAGCTCAGATGAGGCGCCTGCATTCATAAACGGTATACTTGGAAAAGTTATTGGCAGTGAGGCCAATGCTTGAACCTAAAATTTATTCCGTATCCAGAGTAAACGGCTATATCAGAACTATGCTTGAAAACGATTTTGTTTTGAGCAGTATTTGGGTAGCCGGGGAAATATCTAATTTTAAAAGACACAGTTCCGGACATATGTATTTCTCACTTAAGGACAGTGACGGTGTTATACGCTGTGTAATGTTCAGAGGAGACGCGGATATACTGCCCTTTATGCCTGAAAACGGAATGTCAGTCATAGTATGCGGATATGTGACGGTATATGAAAAAAGCGGTGAATATCAAATAGTTGTCCAGCTTATGAAGCCGGACGGAGTAGGTGCGCTTACAATAGCCTTTGAACAGCTTAAGCAGAAACTGGCTGACGAGGGATTATTTGATTCTGATTATAAGCGTGAGATAAAACGCAGGACGTCCAATATAGCCGTTGTTACATCTCCTACAGGTGCAGCCGTAAGAGATATAATCAAAATAATACGTGCAAGAAATTCATCCGTATCCATAACTGTCATACCGGTGCTTGTACAGGGAGAAATGGCAGCTGAATCCGTGGCGGAAGGCATAAGACTGGCTAATAGGCTGAAAAAGGCGGATACGATAATTGTCGGCAGAGGCGGAGGAAGCATAGAGGACCTTTGGGCATTCAATGATGAAAGGGTGGCCAGAGCCATATTTGCTTCGGAAATACCGGTAATATCAGCGGTAGGCCATGAAACGGATTTTACTATTGCCGACTTTGTGGCGGACTTAAGGGCATCAACACCTTCAAATGCCGCCGAACTGGCTGTAAATGATATAAACGAAGATATAAGACGTGCGGAAGCCCTCAAAGAAAGGCTTAGGAGGAATGCCTTTTTTATACTTTCAAATAAAGAGGAAAGATATAAAAGGGCCTGTGAAAGCCAGGCTTTTCTTTATCCTGAGAGGGAGCTGGATGTTAAGGAAAAACATCTGAGGGATATTTTTGCCAGACTGAAAAAAGAGACTGATATAAAGATAAAAACTGCTGAAAACAGACTGCAGAATAATATTTCCACCCTTGAA
>CABPCX010000362.1 GCA_902406135.1 uncultured Eubacteriales bacterium | reverse complement strand
CCTTCTTGCCCAAAAAACAGGACGCCCCGTGAAGGTAAAACTCACAAGACAGGAAAGCATAACCGTACATCCCAAGCGCCACGCCATGGAAATGGATTTTACTACGGCCTGTGACGAAAACGGCAGACTTACGGCCATGAAAGCGGTTATTATCTCCGATACGGGAGCATACGCCAGCCTTGGAGGCCCTGTGCTTCAGAGAGCCTGCACCCATGCGGCGGGCCCTTACAATTATCAAAATATAGATATAACTGGAAAGGCCTATTATACAAACAATCCCCCTGCCGGAGCATTCAGAGGATTCGGCGTTACCCAGAGCTGTTTTGCCACCGAATGCAATCTTAACCAGCTGGCGGAGATGGTCGGAATAACGCCCTTTGAAATGAGATATATAAATGCCATACGTCCGGGAGAAGTCCTTCCCAACGGCCAGATAGCCGACGAGACCACAGCCCTTGTGGAGACTTTGGACGCGGTAAGGGATATATGCGAGAAAAATCCCAAGGCAGGAATAGCCTGCGCCCTTAAAAACAGCGGTCTCGGAGTAGGCATACCCGATACGGGAAGGTGCCTTATAACGGTCAAAGACGGTATGGTACACGTCACATCCAGTGCCGCCTGCATAGGACAGGGCATGGGAACCGTACAGATACAGATGTTATGCGAGACAACGGGAATTGCTCCCGACAGGATAATATACGATGCGCCCGATACCAAGTTTTCACCCAATGCCGGAAATACTACGGCTTCCAGACAGACACTCTTTACGGGCGAAGCTGTGGCAAGGGCCGCCGCCAAACTTAAGGAAGCAATCTCGGAAGCAGGTTCCCTTGAGGCACTGGAAGGCAGGGAATTTTTAGGCGAATATACGGGAGTTACCGACAAAATGGGTTCGGATAAGGAACATCCCGTAAGCCATATAGCCTACGGCTACGCCACCCATGTTGTGGAGCTTAACGATGACGGCACCATAAAAAGGGTCGTTGCCGCCCACGATATAGGAAATCCCGTAAACCCCAAAGCTTTGGAAGGACAGATAGAAGGCGGAGTTGTTATGAGCCTTGGCTATGCCCTTACGGAAGATTTCCCCTTAAGCGAAGGAAAGCCTTTGGCAAAGCTTGGAACACTGGGACTTTTCCGTGCGGATAAGACGCCCGAAGTCATACCCATTGTGACGGGCAAAAAAATAAGAGGTCTTGCCTACGGTGCCAAGGGTATAGGAGAGATAGCATCTATCCCCACCGCTCCCGCCGTACAGCTGGCATACTATAACAGAGACGGTATTTTCAGAAAAAGACTTCCTTTGGAGGGAACTCCCTACGACAGGAAAAAGAAATAAAGAATAAAGAAAAACCCCTATCCGTACGGATAGGGGTTTTTTTAATACAGAAAATCAGTATTTTCAAAATTCCTCCTGAAAACACAAATCCTTCTTTATTTTCTGTAAGCTTTTTCGCCCTTTATACGCCGCAGCTTACCTTATGCGGCTGTAGGAAACGGCTTTTTTACTCATTTTTTAAATAATCCTCCTCTGTCCGCACAAAATATATTATTATTTCGTTATACATTATGAAAGGAGGCGGAACAATGTCGTCGGAAGTGAGCGCTCAATACGACAAGATATATAAATACTGTTACTTTAAAACCGGGGACGCTGTTCTTGCCGAAGATATAACACAGGAAACCTTTCTTAGGTTTTACAAAGCCGGAAAATATC
>CABPCX010000361.1 GCA_902406135.1 uncultured Eubacteriales bacterium | reverse complement strand
CATCAGCGCCTGCCGCTATTTTTTTGGACATTATACTGCCGGCTATAAGGGGGATATTTTCAACTGTTCCCGTAACATCTCTGAGTGCATAGAGCTTTTTATCGGCCGGAGTAAGGGTATCTGTCTGGCTCATAAGCACTATGCCGCTTTTTTTCGCGAATTCAAGGGCCTGCTTTTCCGATACGGCTATGTTAAAGCCGGGTATGGATTCCAGCTTATCCAGTGTGCCGCCTGAAAATCCAAGGCCGCGTCCGCTCATTTTAACTACGGGCACTCCGCAGCTTGCAACCAAAGGCGCAAGAATAAGCGTAGTTGTATCGGCAACGCCGCCGGTGGAATGTTTGTCGACCTTTATGCCCTCAACGGATGAGAGGTCAAAGGTGTCACCGGAATTGGCCATTGCCATGGTAAGCTCAGAGGTTTCTTCGTTGTCAAGATTTTGAAAATATATGGCCATAAGCATAGCCGATACTTGATAATCAGGTATGGACGAGTCAACAACGCCGTTAACGAAGAACTCTATTTCTTCTTTTGTAAGCCTGCCGCCGTCACGTTTTTTTATAATCAAATCAACGATATTCATAACAGTTCCTCCTTTGCATAGTTATACCTGTAGTATATCACAAAGGGGATTTTTCTTCCACAAAAAAGATGGTTTTTAAAATCGGTATAAAATATATCTATAGCCATATCGGGGATAATCAAAACCATATAATGACATAAAAAGAAAAAAATCTAAATTTGACAAATTTCAGAAAATGTTTGAAATTTATGTGATTTTCACATTTATTAAAGCAGGTTAAACGTAAATTAATTATTTGTTTTGATTTTTTTCATTCTTTGTTCATAATTTATACATAAAGTTATAGTATAGTATAGATGTATTAAAGATGATGCTTTGATACATACAGGAATCGCCCCATTTCTGTATAATACCCCCTTTAATTTAAAACTGTTTGCAAATGAAAAGCACTCGGACCCCTTCGAGTGCTTTTTACCGTTAAAAATATTTTCAAGATTGATATAGACTTGTCTTTATATCATTTATAGCCTTTTGATTATATATTTTTGCTTTTTCTGAAATAGGACACATAAAAGAAAATGCACCCTTTACCTTTCCGTCCAACCATAAAGGAAAACTAATAGTAAAGTTGCCAAGTAGAAATTCTTCGTTGTGTGTCGAAAATCCAACCTTTTTTATTTTTTCTAGCTCTTTTCTTATTTCTTCTTCAGTCGCAAGGGTTGTTTTGTTAAACTTTATAAGTTTAGCATGCTCAAAGTATACTTTAAGCTCTGGCTCCGATAGTGTTGACAAGAGAAGTTTTCCTGGTGCAGAACAATAATGATGTCGTTTAGGATCAAAGAAAGCATAATTCATATCAAGATTTTGGACTAGAGTTTCTTTATGAATAATTATGTTATAAAATCCGAAAAAAACTGAAATATGAGTTGTCATATTATATTTGTAAGCAAGTGTGTGCATCAAATCAAGATATTTATGAGAAAATGGATGCTTAACGAGCATAAGATTTGACAATAAAAATATTTTTTCAGTCAGATGGTACCGTCCACTTGCATCTTTATCTGTATATCCAAGATTCTGTAGAGTTATGAGAAACCTATCTACGCTTGAAGGGTGAGAATCTAACTTTTCAGATATCTGGCTTATCTTTAGACCTTGATCATCGGCTGCTAGAATTTCTATTATTCTCATAACCTTTTCCACAGATGCGA
>CABPCX010000360.1 GCA_902406135.1 uncultured Eubacteriales bacterium | reverse complement strand
TCTTCCCACCATAGGATTTTGAAACCACAGCTTGAAATTCATTCTCCCCCACAAGAGGATCAGAAACCCAGTTATCCTTTCGGTCTACATTTTTCTCGGTATAGCACCGATGCAAAGGATAAGCCACCCAATGTGCCATCTTCATCTTTTTATCATACAGCATACTATAATTACGTATCATCTGTTCTTCCATATCCGGTCGGGCAGTACCCTTATATTTTAGCTTCGTATTATGAGTAACATACATCAAATCATGATTTTCCATCTGTGCTTTCGTTATAACCGGTGTCTCAAACCACTTGGCATACTTAGGCGCTTCAGGGTCTACCGTTGTATTTCCCCCTGTATTACTGATTCTCAAATTAAGCGTATACCTTGCTCCTGCCTCAATATTTCCCGCTATATTTGTTTCAATCTCCTTATCTTTCCCGTTGACAGATAATGTAATTTTCAGTTTTCCTTCAAAGGATTGCGGTATCAGCACAGCATCCGCCTGCGTACACTCTTTATTGACGCACATGGAAACAGCTTTTTTTTCATTTCCCAATTCAATGTTATCACTCTCTTTCGAAAGGTCTATGGTAGCCTTGCTTATCAGTGGCTGCACCGTTGCTTTGATTCCCGTTAACGAACTGCCGTCGGCACTGCTCAGATTCAGCACCAGTTTTGCCAGCAAATGGCGGAATTGAAGATTGCCGGTAGGGGATGTCGCAGTCCTGCCTGTCAGGTTAACAGCTGTCATCAGGTCAATATCCTGCTGACGGCTCTGGTCTGTCACGTCAAGGACATACCGGGTATGGTCCGTCACTTGCTCATCATACGGATAATAAGCAATGAAATCCACCGCCGTTCCGTCTTCCGGATAATAAACGGCATTGCCCGCTTTTCCCACGAAATTGCCGTCACCCCGTGCGGTGACATACGCTGCATTGGCTTTAAGGACCTTTTTATTGGCATTGTCGAGCATAAAAAGACCGATCACATCATTCGCTTCCCACGAAGCATTGACCGCTCTCGACATCACCCTGTCATCTATGACAGATGTAAATGTGGCTTCCGCAGCCTGATTACCCTGCGGCAATTCAGCAAATTTACTTTCACAAGCCTGAAGAACGATAAACAAGGATAGAAATCCGATTGCACTTTTAATTGTCATACTGAAAAATATTAAATATCTTACAATTGTTTTTATTGAACTGTTTTCTGTTTTTTTAAAATAAGTGCATAAAATTATAAAATAAAATACACATAAATAAAGACCCGGAACAAAATCTGCATAGCATACAGTAAAAAAGTCCTTTTTTACCAAAAATATGACAATAATATGAAAATATAATGTCAAATATAAACCCTTCCCATTATAGACCCAACGGGAAATAAACAAGAAAATAAAAAGAATAGGATAAAAACAACAACTATTCAGGTTAGAAATATCAAGTAAAAAAACAGAGCATCAATAATAAAAAATCCATTTAACAATAAAGATAGCGTCAATCGAAATATCTAAAAATGAATAACCTGTAGTTTGTTTTTGAAAAGTGAATTATTTAAAAAGAAAATGCCGTGAGTTTGCTCCTGAAATGCCAGGCATTTCAAACACAAATGCCGGGCGTTTTCATGACAAACACACGGCATTTCGGGAGTAAACTCACGGTATTTCGGAAGCAAACCCGCGGCATTCCGGAAACGGACCTTGCAGGATAGTAAAATTGCGTTTTTTACGCTTCAAACCGATCAGTATTTA
>CABPCX010000359.1 GCA_902406135.1 uncultured Eubacteriales bacterium | reverse complement strand
TGTCCAGTATCTCCGTGCCGGTTACTTTTCCATCCTCCACATCATACACTTTGAATTGCTCAGTGTGTCCAAAATGTTGGAATACCTGACCATTTTCATAAGTTACAGCTATTTTCATTTTACTACCTCCGATAAAATTTATTTTTTGTTTTATTTCTCTATGCCTCTTACATCCACCACACATGCATATCTGCTCACTACCGTCACACAGCATATAGCTACCGCCCTGTATTACCAGTGTTTTTCCTTCTACCAGCGCTTCCGCAATCTTTTTTCTAGCTTTATTATAAATGCTCTGAACTGTAGTCCTGGCAACATTCATATACCGGCTACATTCTTCCTGCGAAAAGCCTTCTTTATCTATTAGTCTCACGGTTTCATACTCATCAACGGTCATCATTACAGCCTTTTCTGAAAAGGCATTCTCATGACAGTCTGCGCACTGATTATCAGTACCCACAGTCTCCGGTCCAAACACAGTATAAGCAGGCATACTGCATACTTTTCGGCATTTTCTTGGTCTTGGCATATCATCATCCCCCATTTATTCATATTATACCTATTATTGACATATGTCAATAATCTAAACCACATTCCTACACATTTTTATTATAAAACCATATTGAAATTAAAAATAAACAGTAATAAAATATTCTCGTTATATTTATAAAAAAGAAGGAGTTTGTATTTTAAAATGGCAAATTTAAAGGATTATTTTAAACCAAAAAAAAGGAATGTATCGCTTCCGATAAAAATATTAACAATACTACTTGTCATACTTATCGCTGCGTTTATCTATTTTACTTTTTCCGATACCAGAGATAAATCAGAGCCTGCGGCCTCTGTGTCTGACGATAATGTTGAAATACAGGAGGTCAGCGTAGAAGATATAACGTTTCTTGAAGAAAACGATATTATTACAGGTATACATAACATTAAAATAGAACAAGGAACCGATATCAGTCTTTCGGATCTTATAAACTTCGATAAAAATTATGTAAGCAGTTTAACCGTTGACGACAGTAATGTTGATTACGATAAAGAGGGTGAATATAAAGCCACATATGCCTTCACTTTGAATGGAGAAAAGCTTCGTGAATTTTTAAAAGCTGAAAACGCAAATGTTCCATTTGATATGGCTGGCGACACAATTTCACTCAAAGTGCCTGTTACTGTCACCATTATAAATGAAGAGGCTGCTGAAGAAGAAGCTGCAAAAGGCAATGAAGTCATAACAAGCGACAGCAAAATCCCATCTAAAGACAAAATTTCGCAAGGTAACAATTCAAAAGATAAAGATTCATCAGGTGCATCCAATGGTTCTTCGAATACATCAGATGCATCTGGCAGTTCATCAAATACCCAGTCAAATCACAAGCATGTATGGGCAAAGCGTACTGAAACTGTTCAGGAGCCTCACAATAATCGTCACGGAAGAGAAAGAATATTACACGCTCTATCGCTTCTACTGGTACAACACCGGTACGTGGGAAGAAAGCAAAGACAGTGGCCGCTTTAACGAGTGGACAAGAAGCGAAAACGGTCAACTTTATCCTCTAAAACATCCTTACGCAAAGCCGGAGGACAACCCACTTTTTAAAGGATATGACAGCAACGGTAATCCGACATACACAAATGATCATTCCATAATATCGAATCTGTTTGATTGGGTCCCATGCGAGCCTTACGAAAAGACGGAAATGGTTACTGTTAAACGCACCGTTACGTATTGTTCCGTATGCGGCGCTACT
>CABPCX010000358.1 GCA_902406135.1 uncultured Eubacteriales bacterium | reverse complement strand
TACCGCTTGTCTCTGGGCACCTAAAAAATATCCTCTTATGCACGAGCCTGCTGACATAAAAGGAATGGCAAAGGCAAGTATTTTGAGAGAAATGGCTGTTCTTGAATCCTTGATTATGTATTCTGCCGCAAAATCAGCTGAAAAGAACATAACTGCCGATAGGGCAAGACTGACTAATATGCACATAAAAACAGAAACATATATTATCTTTTGGGTATCAGCAAATCGTTTTTTTGCATTTTGTGAAGCTGTAAGCCTTGATACCGCCGTTGAGAAACCTGAACTTGTTATGCTCCAGCTGAGAAGATATATGGGCATAACAAGCTGATAGAGGCCGATACCTTCTGAGCCGATGGCATCAGACATATATATGCGGTAGAAAAAACCCATTACTCTTGTTATAAGATTTGCTGCTGTAAGTATGATTGCGCCTTTTACTATGCTTTTTTTATACATTGTATATTTCTCCGTAGTTGTTCCATTATAATTCTATTTAGAAAGCGGTGCTTAAATAACAGTTTTTTGTTTGTATCGGGCTTTTATTGAAATAAGTTTTTAAAGTTTTTGAAACATAATTGTTATTTAAATAAACTAAGGGGAAGTTGAAAAAATAACAGCTATGAAGTATAATTGAAATAACATAATAAGAGAGGTATCAATCATAACGATTGAGCTGGCGTTTATGCCCCCTCGTTTGAGGGGGCATTCTTGGTAGAAGTTATGTAGATTATATTGTTTTTTATGGGAGAATAAGGATGTTTGACTTTAGTGAAGAATTAAAAAAATTACCGGACAAACCCGGTGTATATATTATGCATAACTCCTCAGATGAAATAATCTATGTGGGTAAAGCAGTGAACCTTAAAAACAGAGTCAGACAGTACTTTCAGAACAGTAAAAATAAAACTGCCAAGACGACTGCGCTTGTATCTCATATAGCATATTTTGAATATATTGTTACGGATTCCGAAATGGAAGCTCTGCTTTTGGAGTGTAATCTCATAAAGGAACATCGTCCCAAATATAATGTAATGCTTAAGGACGACAAAACATATCCTTATATTAAGGTTACGGTAAATGAGGATTACCCAAGAATTTTCATAACAAGAAAGTATGTAAAGGATAAAAGCCGTTATTTTGGACCGATAACGGATGTAACGGCTGCCAAAGAAACCGTAGAACTCATAAATAAGCTCTTTACCATAAGAAAGTGCAGAAAAAGCCTTCCAAAGGAGATTGGAAAAGAGCGTCCCTGCCTTAATTATCATATAGGACAGTGTGCCGCTCCCTGTGATAACCTTATTTCGAAGGAAGAATATAATAAAATAGTGGACGAGGTATTGGCAGTCCTTGAGGGGAAATATGATTATATAATCAAATATCTTGAAGAACTTATGTATGACGCCTCTGAAAAAATGGATTTTGAAAAGGCGGCTTCATACAGAGACAGAATTGCCGGCGTAAAGAAAATAATGGAGAAACAGAAGATAACCAACAGCGGAGCCGGAGACAGCGATGTAATAGCTTTTTCAAGAGCGATGGACGAAGCCCTTGTGCAGGTTTTCTTTATAAGAGGCGGAAAGCTGTCGGGAAGGGAGCATTTTCTTATCAATGCGCCTGACTATATAGACAGAAGCGGTATAATGACGCAGTTTGTAAAGCAGTTTTACAGCGGTACTGCGTATATACCTAAGGAGCTTATTCTTGAGGAAGAACTTGTTCCTGAGGAAGAGGGTGCCATATTGGAACTTCTTGAAAGTA
>CABPCX010000357.1 GCA_902406135.1 uncultured Eubacteriales bacterium | reverse complement strand
ATACTGCTGTCAAGGTCAAATACAGGTGTTCCGTCTGAATTTACTCCCGTACCTGAAAAAAGTCCCATTGAATATAAAGACCAGGCTGACTGGATCTGCTCATTTGTTGCCGCAAAAACAGGAGAAGCGCATATTACAGATGCAGCTATTATTATCGAAGTTAGTCGTTTAAAGTTTTTCATTAATATCATCTCCTTTTTTAGGATTTTACCATGATTTGAATATTGTTGTTTTAAAACTTTATTACATTTTGGTTATACATTTTTTACGAAATCTCAGTTATGTATAGACGATACATTTAAAACAAATTAGAGCAAACCATGGCTCTTAGGGCGGATTTAAAAATCCTTTTGACTTTCTTATGTATTTCGTAAGTTTTATATTGACAGATTTTTCATAATTATAGTTTAGAATATACTCATCAAACTTAAAGGAGAGATGTATATGACATCAGCAAATAAAATGGTACTTTTGCTTTGTGTAACTGTTTTGTGTTTTGTAATGGGAACGAATATGGTAAGTATGAGACACCCTGAACCCACAAGAATAACAGCGGAGTATAGAATATGATAATGAAAACTGTTTAGCGCACGGATATTTTTTTATTCGTGCGTTTTACTTTTTATAAGGCTGCTGTTATTATATAAGTAAAATAAAGAGGTGCTTAAAAATGTTTATTGCTGATTTACATATACATTCAAAATATGCCAGAGCCACAAGCAAAGAGTGTGTACCGGAGTTTCTGGACCGTTGGGCAGGGAAAAAGGGCATTGATCTTTTGGGAACAGGAGACCTTACCCACCCGGTGTGGAGGGAAGAACTCAGAGAAAAGCTTGAGCCTCTGGGAAACGGCCTTTATACACTGAAAAAAGAGTATAAAATGGAAAGTCCCATTAAGGACCATAACACAAGATTTATACTTACAGGAGAAATAAGCTCCATATACAAGAAAAATTCCAAAGTAAGGAAAATACATAATGTAGTCATATTTCCAAGCTTAGAAGCGGCGGATAAATTTTCATCTAAGCTGGAAGGCTTGGGAGCCAATATACATTCCGACGGCAGGCCCATACTCGGAATAGACAGCAGAGACCTGCTTGAAATGGCTCTTGATGCTGACGAAAAGATGATATTTATACCGGCGCATATATGGACGCCGCATTTTTCGCTTTTTGGGGCCTATTCAGGTTTTGACTCCATAGAGGAATGCTTTGAGGACTTGACGCCCCATATACACGCCCTTGAGACAGGCCTTTCATCGGACCCTCCCATGAACAGAATGATATCTGCTTTGGACAAGTATCTTCTTGTTTCTAATTCCGATGCCCATTCTCCTGCCAATCTGGCGAGGGAAGCAAATATATTTAACTGTAATCTCGATTATGACGATATATATGAAGCTTTGAGCAGTAAGGAAAGCGATAAGTTTTACGGAACACTGGAATTTTACCCTGAAGAAGGCAAATACCATTATGACGGACACCGAAAATGTGGTTTAAGTCTCACACCTTCCGAGACGGTAAAAAACAACGGCATCTGCCCCGTATGCGGAGGAAGGATAACCGTAGGAGTGCTTCACAGAGTGGAGGAGCTGGCCGACAGAGATGAGGACTATAAGGCTGCAGACGATAAGCCCTTTGAAAGAATAGTTCCGCTTCCGGAAGTAATTGCCTCGTCAATGGGAATGTCTTCGGGCAGTGTAAAAGTAAAAAGAAAGTATGAAGAACTTTTGAGTGAGATGGGTTCCGAGTTACATATAATCAG
>CABPCX010000356.1 GCA_902406135.1 uncultured Eubacteriales bacterium | reverse complement strand
TCATTAGTAATTCCGCTGTCGATAAGTGTTATCTCAATGGAGTCGCCTGCCACTGACAGGCTGTTTTCTTCTATATATTCAAGCATTTTGGAGTAATATATGCCTGAAAGACTGTGGGTGCCTGTAAATCTCATTATTACATAAAGGCCGCCCGGAATGACCGTTGAGCAGTTTATATCCTCACCGGTCTCAGCAGTTATAAAAATACCCGGAAATCTCTTTTTAAAAGATTTTCCATTGAAACCCTTACTCCGACTTTTCCTAAGAAAATACCGGGAATAGAAGGGCAGCTGCTTTCAAGCTCCCTTATTGGGTACTCTAGGTCATCACTGACAGGCATATCCTTTTTCAGATAAATTGCATATCTGTCAGGAAAATTTTTTACTTCTATATTATTAATAGGGGATTCAAGAGCATATTTCAGCTGGCTTATTCTTGAATCTATTTTCTTTTCTGCCTTTTGCAGTTCGCAAATCATATTATGGATGCTGTTTTTCTGCTCGTTTAAGAGGTCCTCCATAACTGATATTTCTTTGCACTTAAAAAAGAATGAGATTTTATCGAGGGGCATTTTAAGGGCCTTAAGATAAAGTATTGTATTAAGCCTTTCAAACTGCTTTGTGGAATAGTATCTGTATCCGGTGTCAGGGTCAACTTTTTCCGGTGTAAGAAGACCGATTTTGTCGTAGTAGCGTAAAGTTCTTATATTGATTTTAAAAAGGGCGGCTGTTTCGCCAATGGTAAATAGGTCTTTCATAAATATCCTCCAAGTCAGGAATAAACATATCAATATATCAAAAGGGTGGATGCCGCTGATTCTGGAATCCACCCGATGTTCTTTATATGATTCTAAAACGCAGAAATCATATCTGCGGCATTTTTGAATATTTCAATATTCAATGTTCTATCCTTGGCATATTCCATTTATATTTTGTGGCAAGAAATCTTATCAAAATAGTTATGCCGGCGCCTGCTGCCATGGAAAGCTCTCTGTCCAATCCATACATAAACATATAATAGTAGGTAGCTCCTCCTGCTATGGTGGCAAGGGCATAAATTCTTCTTCTTAAAACGGCAGGGAGTTTCTGACAGAGAATATCACGCATAATACTTCCGCCTATACAGGTTGTCATGGCCATAAATATGCATAAAAAAGCATTGTCACCGTAGCCGTGCTCAATACATCTCTGGACACCGGTAACGGCAAATATGCCTATTCCTATGGCGTCAAATATATTGACTATGCTGTCAATTCTTTCAACATTATCATAGAAAAGATATTTGTCCCTGTAGGCAATGATGAAAACAATGACGGCAGATATAACTGCAAAGACGGTATATATCTTATAGGTGAACATAATAGGCGGGAAAATGCCTAAAACTGCATCCCTTATAACACCTCCGCCAAGGGCAGTAATTTCTCCGATGAAAGCCACTCCGAATACATCAAGGCCTTTGTCAATGGCAACGACTGCACCGGATACGGCAAAGGCAACTATGCCTATAAGTTCTACAACAAGTATTATGGAACTCTCCATAAAAATTATCCTCCCGTTATCAAGGAATATTTACTGTTTACTTATTTAATGATAGTGTATGACAGTATTTTTTGCAAGTTGAAAATTTGAAATACATAAACTTTCAATTGACAGGTTTTGATAGAAATTTCTAGCTTGTTGCCTACCATATACTTTTTAAAAAATTAATGGTATCCTGCTTTTAACGATATGAATTTTTCAAATGATTTTCAAAGAAAAATTTTAATGTCATAATCGC
>CABPCX010000355.1 GCA_902406135.1 uncultured Eubacteriales bacterium | reverse complement strand
TCTGTCTTGTGACGATACCGCTTTTATACATAATTATAATTTAATTTATGGGGAGGAATAAATTATGATAGAAAAGGTACTTGAAGGCATCAAAAATATTGTCGGAGAGGAAAAAGACTCAATAGCATTTCTTTATATGAACCGTGAAAAGGCATTAAATGCCCTTAATACGGAAACCCTTGAGGAAATAGTTACGGTTATGGGAAGAATAGCCTGTGATGATGATATAAAGGGCGTTATTATTTCTTCAAAAGGAAGGGCGTTTATAGCAGGAGCCGACATAAGTGAGTTCCACAAATTTTCAGCCGTTGAAGGAAGAAAAGTTTCAAAGAGAGGTCAGGCGGCATGTGACGCCATTGAAAATCTTGAAAAGCCCGTCATAGCGGCAGTAAACGGATACGCCCTTGGTGGAGGATGTGAAGTAGCCCTTGCCTGTGATATAAGGATAGCGTCAGAAAAAGCCGTATTCGGACAGCCTGAAGTAAATCTCGGACTTATACCCTGCTTTGGAGGAACCCAGAGACTTTCAAGAGCCATAGGCACAGGAATAGCCAAAGAGCTGATATTTACAGGCAGACAGGTTAAGGCCGATGAAGCATACAGAATTGGTCTTGTAAATAAAGTTGTAGAAGCAGATAAGCTTATGGAAGAGGCAGAAAATATGATGAGACTCATACTTTCAAAATCAGCATCTGCCGTATCCTGCGCTAAGGCTGCCATAAACAGGGGCTGTGAGACAGATATGGCCACCGGTCTGGAAATAGAAAAGGATATGTTTGCCATTGCATTTGCAGAGCCCGATGCCCTTGAGGGAACAAGCGCATTCGTTGAAAAAAGAAAACCTGAGTTCAGATAATAAAAAAGGATATACTTTGTATATCCTTTTTTCAGTCTTCATCTGACCAGCTTTTGTCATATTCAAGGGCAGCCTGTACCTCAAACATTTTTTGGAATGTGCGGCAGCCGAATATTATTCCGACTATGGCAATTGAAGTCAGACATACATATTTTACTATTTTGGATATATCAAGGTTAAATGGATACATAGACATTCTCCTTTCGAGCTTTTTATATATTATAACCTTAATTTCTGTTTACCACAATGAAAATTTGATAATATAAAAATAATCAAATCATTGACATTTTATGTATATAATGATACTATTCTCAAGAAAATTTATAATAACGGAGATAATGGTTATGGAAAAAGAAAAAATACTTGTAGTTGTTGATATGCAGAATGATTTTATAGACGGAGCGCTTGGCACAAAAGAGGCTCAGGCTATCGTGGATAATGTTATCAGCAAGATAAAAGAGTATGAACCTAAAAACATATATGCCACAAGGGATACACATTATGAAAATTATCTTGAAACAAGCGAAGGAAAAAATCTCCCCGTTGTCCACTGTGTAAAAGACACAGAAGGCTGGATGATAGAAAGCCGTATCGCCGAGGCCATGCCTGAGGCAAAGATAATCGATAAGCCTACCTTTGGAAGCACTGACCTTGCGGATATGCTTTTTGCCAGAAATGATAAAAATCCCATAGAAATAGAGCTTATTGGAGTATGCACTGATATATGTGTTGTTTCAAACGCAGTGCTTCTTAAGGCAAAGATGCCTGAAGTAGAAATATCCGTTGATTCTTCATGCTGTGCGGGAGTTACTCCAAAGACTCATGAAGCGGCCCTTGAGACCATGAAAATGTGCCAGATAAAAGTAAAATAAAATGTACTTAAGATAAAATAAACGGAGCGGTAAAACGCTCCTTTTTGTTTATCGGAC
>CABPCX010000354.1 GCA_902406135.1 uncultured Eubacteriales bacterium | reverse complement strand
GCTATATCGCTCCGTACTGGAGAGAAAAGCTGGGACAGAATGTTCTTGTATCCCGCCAGGTATCAAAAAGAGGCGGTACGGTATACTGCAAGATGATAAAGGAAGGCAGGGTAAGACTCTGCGGAAAAGCGGCGCTTTATGCCGAAGCCGATATATATGTGGATTAAATACATTAGATATTATATCGTAATGTAATGATGTGAAACCTCTCTAAATTCTAGAGAGGTTTTTTGTTTATCATTTCTTTGTTTTAATCTTGACAAACTTTGTTAAATATTTTACAATATAATCAAGATAAGGGAAACAAAATATCAAAAGAAAAAATAACGAAAATCAAGATAAATACTTAAAAATATAGGGTTAAGTATTATTTGGACAGGGGAGGGCTTTACTATGACATGTGAAAAATTATTTAACAAAGCTTGTGAAGAAAAAATGCACGGAAGACTCGAAAACGCATACGAATTATTTGCCGAAGTAGTTCACGATTACCCCGGAACAACATTTGCTATATATGCCAGCGAAGAAATGACACAGCTTTCAGTTATGAATGCTGCAGAATATGATTACATTACTTCATACGTTGAAGATACAGTTGATACAGCTGAAAAATTATATGACAGAGCCTGCGAAGAAAAAGCTAACGGAAATCTTGAAAGAGCATACGAATTATTCGCAGAAGTTGTTCACGATTATCCCGGAACAGTACTTGCAATATATGCAAGCGATGAAATGATAAGACTTTCAGTTGCAAACGCTACAGAATATGCACACATTCCTTCATACGTTGAAGATGATGCAGCTAAGGCTGAAAGATTACTTAACAGAGCATATGACGAAAAAGCAAACGGATGCCAGGAAAAAGCTTATGAACTGTTTGCAGAAGTAGTTCATGATTATCCCGGAACAATATTTGCAATTTATGCTAATGAAGAAATGACAAGACTTTCTGTAAGAAATGCTACAGAGTATGCACACATTCCTTCATATATTGAAGAAGAAGCTATAGCTTAAGTTTTTAAAGGACAAATTAATTAAGCAACACCTTAAAAAGCGCCCTTCGGTATAATAGGTATGCCGGAGGGCGTTTTCCGGTTTTTTAATGTACCGGGTATTGAAAAGGTAGGACAAATTACATATAATTAAAAGTGTAGCGGAAACACAAAATTTTCTCAGGGAGGGATATATATGAGCCCGGAAGTTTTAGAATTAAAAAATTTGATTGAAAACAGCGATAACATTGTATTTTTTGGCGGCGCCGGTGTATCTACCGAAAGCAACATACCTGATTTTAGAAGTGAAAACGGTATTTATAATGCGGTGAACCAGTATGGGTATCCTCCTGAGACGATGCTAAGTCATAGCTTTTTTATATCGCATCCCGAGATTTTCTTTGATTATTTGAGGAAAACTCTTATTTATCCTGACGCAAAGCCCAATAATGCCCATATCGGCCTTGCAAAGCTTGAAGAGATGGGAAAACTTAAGGCTGTGGTAACACAGAATATAGATAATCTGCATCAGATGGCGGGAAGCAAAAAAGTATTTGAGCTCCACGGAACCCTTTACAAAAATTACTGTGTAAAATGCGGCAAAAAATTTGATATAGATTATATTATGAATAGCAGCGGCATACCTAAGTGTGATAAATGCGGTGGTACTGTACGCCCTGATGTGGTATTATATGAAGAAGGTCTTGACGGCTCAACCATATACGGAGCTGTTGCAGCCATTGAAAAAGCCGATGTGCTTATCGTAGGCGGCACTTCACTTAACGTATATCCGGCTGCGGG
>CABPCX010000353.1 GCA_902406135.1 uncultured Eubacteriales bacterium | reverse complement strand
GGATATTCAGCTTTGTATGTACGGCGAAAGAATAATATCCGCCAGAAAGAAGTTTGCCGAAAAACTCAATGACATATCCAAAAAAATTCACTCAGGAATAACCGATAACAAAGAAGAACTTACGGTGAAGTTTATACCAAATTCCGATGAGGGCTCCTTGGAAGAAAGACTCAAAAGCCACAGACAGAAGGATATGGCCTTCGGTGCCACCTCCTGCGGCCCCCATAAGGACGATATGGCGTTTTTTATCGACGGCAACGATACAAAGTCCTACGGCTCCCAGGGACAGCAGAGGACGGCTTCTCTGTCGGCAAAAATGGCCGAGATAGAACTCATAAAAGAAGAAACGGGAGAAAGCCCCATACTGCTTTTGGACGATGTTCTGAGCGAACTGGACGAAAGCAGACAGTATTTTCTTATGGAAAATATAGGAAATTTGCAGACCTTTATTACCTGTACGGGTGTGGAGGACAGCATTGGTAAATATATAAAAGAAAGTTCCATGTATAATGTGAAAAACGGAGATTTTATAAAATCTTCCCTATCGGTTTGATAGAATAATCTCTGCAATTTTTATATAAAATTCATAATTTTTTGTTGACTAAAACTGCCTGTTTTCTTGTTAAAACAGGCAGTTTGTGTTATAATATATAAATAGGTAAACTTTCCACGTGAAACGTTCGTTTGAAAACGGGGAAAACGTAGATTTTAAGCCGGTTTGAGACCGTTTTTGGTCATTATTAAAAAACAATGCCGGACACTTATTTTTTTGAGGAGAGAAAGAAAAAATGTCGACAGAGTATAATGAAAGTTCAATACAGGTCCTGGAGGGACTGGAAGCAGTCAGAAAAAGACCTGGTATGTATATCGGCTCAACTTCGTCCAAAGGCCTTCATCATCTCGTCTACGAGATAGTTGACAACGCCGTTGACGAGGCCCTTGGCGGTTTCTGCTCGGAGATAGACGTAACTATCCACCCTGACAATACAATTTCCGTAAGGGACAACGGACGAGGAATACCTGTCGGTATACATCATCAGAAGGGCATACCTACCGTTGAGGTTGTATTCACTATCCTTCATGCCGGAGGTAAATTCGGCGGCAGCGGCTACAAAGTATCCGGAGGCCTCCACGGTGTTGGCGCGTCCGTCGTTAACGCCTTAAGCGAATGGCTCGAAGTTGAAGTTGCCGTTGACGGAAAACTTTATAAACAGAGATACGAAAGAGGAAACGTAATGACTCCCCTTGAAGTCGAAGGAGAGACCGATAAACACGGCACTTACGTTTGGTTCAAACCCGATAAGGAGATTTTTGAAACCACCGTATTCTCATGCAAAACCCTTGCATACCATCTCAGAGAAACGGCTTTCCTCACAAAGGGCCTTAAAATCAACTTAAAGGACCTCAGAGAAGACAGCGAAAGAGACATCGATGATGTTAAACAGGAAGTTAAAAAAGAATACAGCTTCCATTACGAAGGCGGTATAAAGGAATTTGTTCAGTACATAAACAGAACAAGAACAGCCCTTTATCCCGAAATATTCTATGCAGAAGGCAGCAAGGACGGAGTTTATGTAGAAGTAGCCTTCCAGCATAACGACGAATATAACGAAACCATATTTTCATTTGTTAACAATATCAATACTACCGACGGCGGAACCCATCTTGCGGGCTTCAAATCAGGCCTTACAAAGACCGTAAACGAATACGGAAGAAAATTCGGTCTTTTAAAGGATTCCGATAAGGCTCTTACGGGTGACGACATAAGAGAAGGAATTACCGCAGTAATAAAAATAA
>CABPCX010000352.1 GCA_902406135.1 uncultured Eubacteriales bacterium | reverse complement strand
TCAGCATGTAGTTCTAAACCGGACCCGGTAGTAACTAACTTCTGCAATGCAATGCAGCAGTACAATTTTGAGGCAGTGGAAGAGTGCCTTGCTGACAGCGAAGGAGAATCTCTTGAAGAACTTTTCGATGACCCTGAAGGTAATGGCGAAAAGATGTTAGCTATTTTAAAAGAGTGTGCGTCTAAAATGACATACGAGATTGAAAGCTCAGAAGTAACAGACAATACCGCTAAAGTAAGCGTAAAATTTAATTATGTTGACTTATCTTCGGTTGTAAGAACTGCTTTCACTGAGTATATGCAGCAGGCATTTGTTTTGGCACTTAGCGGTGCTGATGACTCGGCCCTGGATACATTGTTTGATGATATATTTAGTGAAAAATATAATTCCGCTGAAATTACAATGACTGATGCCAGCGTGGAATTTGAATGTGAAAATACTGAATATGGCTGGAAAATAACAAATGTGTCAACTGATGTGGCAAATGTTTTAACATCAAATATGTTTGAGGGCTTAGCTGATGTTTTAGGCCAGACAAATATCGATTCATCAGATAGTGCAAGTGAAGATACAGGCGTAAATGAGGCAGCATAAGGCAGGATAATTAAATTTATATGGAAATAAATAAAAAGCAGCAGTGAGATTTCTCACTGCTGTTTTTTTTAAATAAGTTCTTTAATACTTGAAATAATCTCTTCTGCTTTATCAAGCCTATGCCAGTAGAGCATAAATCCATGCATCATTCCGTCTGCCCTTATAAGGGTAGCATCACAGCCGCTTTCTTTAAGCTGCTTGTAAAATGTTTCACCGTCATCACGAAGGGGGTCATATTCCGCAGTAACAATGACAGTCTTTGGAAAGCCTGCAAAGTTATCGGCTTTGCCGGGATAGAGGTAAGGGTCGGAAGTATCTGTGCCATCAGGTATATAAAGTCCCATACACCAGTCCGACATTTTTTTAGGAAGCACGTACTCACCGTTGCCAAACATAGTCATTGAATTGCTGTCGTTATCATCAACGGCTCCGTACATTCCGTAAAAGAGCACCAGCCCTTCAGGAAGGGGAAGGCGGTTATTTATGGATGATAAACATACAGAAGCGCTTATTGTTGCTCCGGCACTGTCGCCTGAAAGAATTATTTTTTCAGGTATACCGCCGAAAGACTCTGCATTTTCATATACCCACTTAAAGGCGGCATTTCCGTCTTCCATACAGGCAGGGTACTTGAATTCGGGAGCCAGTCTGTAGTCAACCGATACAACGATTCTGTTAAATTCCGTGGCAAGCTTTCTGCATAATGAATCATGGCTTGCTATATTGTGCATTACGAATCCGCCGCCGTGAAAATATATCAGTACGGGATAGGGTCCGCAGTCTCCGGGATAAAATATCCTTATGGGAAGATAGCCTAAAATAGTTCTGTCCTCATATTTGTGTATCCCTATGATTTCCGTTTTGTCATTAAAAACAGCGTCTGCGTTTTTTCGCATATCCTCCAGAATATATTTATCAGGGGGAGCGGGTTTATTTTTATATATTTCTATTACTTGAGGGTCAAGCGGCATTATAATTCACCTCAGAAACATTTATCTATCATTTCTTTATCAGGTTCTTTCTTGGAGAATATTCCGGCAACGAAATAAGCTATTCCTCCGGCTGCAAGCGCAAGAACAATTTCGTGTATGTTATAGGGTGCGATTTTAACCTGATTAAAGAATACGAATACTGCAAGGCCGACTATGATTGACCATATACAGCATGTACTGTTTCCTTTTTTCCAGTAAAGACCTCCGATAAGGGGCCAGAAGAATG
>CABPCX010000351.1 GCA_902406135.1 uncultured Eubacteriales bacterium | reverse complement strand
TCCTTTCCAAAGTGCACTGTAATGCTTGTTCCGTCTGCAGATTTTGTAACGGAATAGTCTCCGGCTGTTTCCGTAAGGTCAAAAACAACTCGTACTATCTTATATGGTTCTACCGCATACTGTGCTACCCTTACCTTCTCAACAGGGGCATCATTTACAGGAATATTTGTTGATGCCACAGCCAGTGAACCGCCATAAATATCTACAGCAACTTTCGTTCCAAGAACAGTAGCATATCTGTACTGCCATATTTTGCCTGAAGTTTTTATAGTGTAGCTGTCGTTTCCGTTTATTTCTACTGATGTAACATTAACTTCATTGACAGCTGTTCCTCCGGCTGACATATCTATTTCGGCAGTATCAACATGCGAAAGGTCTGTAACCTTTTGAGGGTCCTGCTGTATATCTGAACTCCCTGTTGAGCTGCTGTTTCCGCTGTTGTCTTCTGTTCCTGATGTCTCATTTCCTGTAGAAGAACTGTTGTTTTCATTATTTCCACTGTTTTCTGAATTGTCTCCGCCTATAACATATGAATTGATATTAACTGTTCTTGTTGAGTCATTCCAGGTAACATCGGCTCCAACTGCCTCAGCAACTGCTCTTACCGGCACCATTGTCCTGTCATTTATTATTTTAGGAGCCACATCCATGTTAAAGGCATTTCCGTTAACTACTCCTGCTTTATTATTAATAAACATTATTACAGTCGTTCCGTCGTAAAACTCACCGGTAATTTTCTGTGTTTCGGCATCCCATGATACCTTCGCCCCCATGGCTTCAAATATAGCTCTCAAGGGCACCAGTGTTCTGTTATCAATAATTACAGCCGGCATATCAAGATTTTGAAGTTCTTTACCGTCAACAATAACGTGAACTTCCTGTTCTCTGTACGGAACCGTTTTTCCGTCATATGTTAAATCAATATTTATAACCCTGATACTTTCACCAAATGCACAAACCGTACACATAAGTGTCATCAGGACTGTTATTAAAACAACTTTCAAGCTTTTCATTTGTCCACCTCAGAATATTAGTCTTTGCTAATTATATCACAAAAACGAAAGATTTACATAATTTTATCTTAAATTAATAAAATATTAAATTTATTGGATAATTTTTCCCGTATTTCCGGGCTTTTTAGTGATTTTTCTTACTCTATTGTTACTTTATCTTATAATACAAATTCTCAAATTGTGAAAATTCATATTCCAGGCTTTGTAGTTTGTCTGTTATTAGCGTTTATATATAAAAAATCAAATCTTTTGTATAAATCTTCCCGTTTAAAACTAATACATAAAGTCAAAAATTTATTCAGGAGATGATAGATATGCGTTTAGAATGCAGACAAAACTGTTCACATCAGCAAAACGGTTTCTGCCGTATAAAGGCAATTGGAAGGAGACAGACTACCGCCTGTTCACCCTGTCCTTTTTATGAGAAAAAAACACAAATATAGTTTTAGCTCTATAACCTTTGTTGACTTAAAAATTATAATACTGTATACTGAAAATACCATAAAGAGTGCGTGAGAGACAAGCTCTGTGACCGCACAGCAACCTGCTTTTGAGTAAGGTGCTAATGCTTGTATGATGGGTTTTATATGTCTAATCTAATCCCATCATTTACGATGGGATTTTTTATGCGCTCTTTTGGAAAAATAAAAAGGAGTGTTTAAAATGACATCAAACAATAATTTATCTTCAAAAAGACTAATCTCTGATTTACTAAGACCTGATATAAAGGTCTACGTATACTGCTCGGACGAAAAAACACAAAAACAGTTTATGGCTGATGCCGAAAGTGAAGGGGTCATATTTGGAGA
>CABPCX010000350.1 GCA_902406135.1 uncultured Eubacteriales bacterium | reverse complement strand
CAACCTCCACATCCGGCTGCTTCAGATAGCTGTCGATATGACTTTCTGCGATGCCGCCGGTACCGATGATACCGACCCGCAGCTTCTTTTCACTGCGGATCACTTTCTTCTCGCTCATGTCTGTCGAAAAATCGTTCATGTCTAATGCTGCCATAAAAATCCTCCTGAAATGTAATGGTTTCCATGCTTTTTGGCGGAACAAGCATGATAATATTAGTTATCAAATATAGTAAAATACATACTTTTTCTTTTCAACCCAATAAAGAATGAAAAAAGTTTGTTTTTTTATACAATTTTTTCTTCCGCATGGAGTATTTCTGTTTATTTTGGCGTAATTACTTAGATATTTTGTTGGAAATATTTGTCAGTTATCTATCCAATTTTCGACACTTGCAATATACGGAGACTTTGACAGTTGAACAAAAAGAAAGACCGATATGAATCGGTCATCTTTTTTATGTAATGATTCGTCGAAAGGGGGCTCATTCCTTCTACTTCAAGCAATACCCTCCCGGCATCTTTTCGATTTCAAAAAGACATGCTCTTTCCTCCGGAGCTGTACTCGGTTGATGCATGACAAAATATTTCTTTCCTTCAAAGCTTTGAAATATCATACCATGACCTCCATTTTGGGTAAACAGTGGCGTTTTGATATGTTTCCACGGCCCCTCCACTCTTCCATTTTCACTGACAGCCATGCCGACAGCGTATGAGCCCTTATGAAAACTGGACCAAAACATCCAAAGTCCGTCCTCCTCCTTTACCAGATACGGACCGTCTGTTACCACCCCCATGTGTTCCCCGAATTGAACTCTTTGCGCCCAACCGCTTTCGCTTGCCGCAAATAATGTCACAGGTTCTCCCATACTCGCAGTCAAGTCTTCCTTCAAAGGTACAAAAACTATTTGTCCATCTTCAAGCTGCAGCCATTCATGGCAAAAGACCAGGTACGGTTTTCCCTCCTGTACATATAAAGTCCCGTCAAGACTATACCATTCCTCCGGTGTCAGAATATCCCCAAATACTTTATACGGCCCCTGCGGTACATCAGAAACCAGCGCCTGCACAGCGCGGGTTCTCTTTTCAGAGAAAAAAGTTGCAAACATATAAAATTTCCCTTGATACAGGTGCACCTCCGGCGCCCAGAAATTCTTCTCGCCCCAGAAATCATCCGCCGCGTCAAAGCACAATATCGGTTCTGACCATTCCACCAGATCTGTGGATACATAACACCAGAATTGTCTTCCCAGATTAATGTCCTCACGCCCCAGATTCCCGGTTCCGTAAAGATAATATTTCCCATCGTAAGGTAATATAAAAGGATCTCTGATCCGAATCTCTTCCAGTTTCATATCGTTTCTCCTATCATTTTGAAAGCTTTTTGTCTGTTGTATACCTCGTACCATTGATCGTCACATCGCAGACGCCCTATTACTATCTTTAAAATATAATAAAATACATACTTTTTCTTTTCAACCCACTAAAAAATAAAAACAGTTTGTTTTTTTATATACTTAGAGATAAGAATGAGTACGAATAAAGCACAACAAAACTAAACGAAATAAAGAATGCATATCTGCACGTCATATTCCTCCTTAGCAAAAATCAGATGCATCAAATTCTCACTAGCCCTCTGATCCACTTTGTCTTAATTTATATTAAATCATATAGCCATTTTTCCTTCAATAACATCATGTGTCATCATAGTTACATTTTGTGTCATCGTTTTCTGCTCTCATTTATCCTTTTCCATTTTTTACAAATAATATGTCTAAAATTATCTAAATATTTATCCATTATCTGGTCATTTTGTCAAATTGTGTCTGATTAGGAAGTGACTTTA
>CABPCX010000349.1 GCA_902406135.1 uncultured Eubacteriales bacterium | reverse complement strand
GTGTGTATCCTCCTGATTCAAGAATTTCGGCAATACGGTTTCTGTTATTGTCATTTCCAAATGCTACTATTATTCTATGCATACCGTGGCCGCCCTTCAATAAAATACCAAACTCAAATTTGTACTTTATTATAAAACTGTCAAAAATCCATGTCAAATAAATATTGAAGGTAATTTATATTTTTTTACAGCCTGCCGTTAAATTTCTTTTCTCCATTTGATTATGCGTTTTTCCAGAATATTTATTATAGCTACAACTATCATAGCCACTGCTGACAATAAAACGATTGGCGCAAATACGCCTGCTCCGTCAAGCTGTGTCATCATTCTCTTACTGAAATATCCAAGTCCGCTCTGAGCACCCAACCACTCTGCTATGGCCGCGCCTATTACGCTCAGCGGTACTGCCATCTTTATGGCCGAAAAGAAGTTAGGGAGCGCTGTAGGCAGCTTCAAAATAAAGAATATATCCTTTTTTGTGGCACCGTATGTAATGAGCATTTCCTCTATTTCTCGCTTGGATGCTTTAAATCCGTCAAACACAGTAATGGTTATGGGGAAAAATGTTATCAGTATTGTAACAAGCACCTTGCTCCATATTGAATATCCAAACCACAGAATAAATAACGGCGCTATGGCTGTTGTAGGAATGGTCTGGGATGCTATTATTATGGGATACAATGCCTTTTCAGCCTTGGGGAAAAGGTCCATAACAACTGCAAGCGCAACACCAAGGACAATTGATATTATAAGTCCGATGCCTGTAACTCCCATGGTTGCAGGAAGATGCACCGTAAAAAGAGGAACCCTGAGTTCCCATAATTTTTTAATAACCTGTATGGGTGTCGGAAGTATATATGCGGCATTTATACCCATGGCCGCTGCCTGCCATATAATAAGCAGTATAAAAGTCAGAATGAGCGAAGGTAAATTTATTTTATTTTTCATTTTTCACCCTTCTTTCTGAGCTTTGATATAAGAGTCTCTTTCAGGTCCGCGATATCCGCTCTTTTAAGCTCTTCTCTTTTTCTCGGATAATCCATGGGGATTTCTACGCTTTCCATACTTGAAAAAGGTCTGTCCTGAATTACAAATATCCTTTTTGAAAGGAATACGGCTTCTTCAACATCGTGAGTTATGAATATTATGGATTTTCCCGAATTCTGCCACTGGCTCAAAAGCCATTCCTGCATATCTACCCTTGTAAGATAGTCAAGGGCTGAAAAAGGCTCGTCCAGCAAAAGCATATCCGCTCCCGCCAAAAGTGTTCTTGCAAAGGCTACCCTCTGTTTCATTCCACCTGACAGGTCCTTAGGATATTTATCGGCATATCCGGAAAGTCCGACCTGCTCAAGGGCTTCTTTACAGGCTTTTTTCTGTTTATCGGCAGGTACTTTCATTATTTCCATGGGCAGACATACATTTTTTTCAATGGTCCTCCAGGGAAGCAGAAGGTCCTTCTGCGGCATAAATGAGCTGTAGTTTTTCTGTGTTTCTATGGGTTTTCCGTTTACAAGTATTTCTCCGCTCTGGGGCTTTTCAAGACCGTTTATGAGCCTGAATATGGTACTCTTTCCGCATCCGCTGGCACCTATTATGGAAACGAATTCCCCGTCACCCACGCTGAATGAAAGGTCTCTCATCATGGGTTCTTCGTCTTCATCATATTTGAATGTAACATTACGAAATTCCAGCATAATTACATCTCCTTGTTATAGGCCATATCCCAGAATCCGTATTCGTATCTTCCGCAGTTTTTAAATACTTCTTCAAGATAAAGGGCTTTTTCCTCAGAGATGTTTTCGCCCAGCTCATCTACAAGGTTTATTATATCCTGTGTACTT
>CABPCX010000348.1 GCA_902406135.1 uncultured Eubacteriales bacterium | reverse complement strand
TCCGATTTCGTATCTACAAATCCGCCCTCCAGCAAAACGGCAGGCGCGGCAGTCAGCCTGATTATTGCGAAGTAGTCTCTTCCGTTAGAATCAAGCTTTGTCTTTACTCCTCTGCTTTTCATAAGCTTTTTCATTTCCGTATTGATGTTTTCAGCAAGCGTTTTTGAAGTACCGCCTACACGGCTGTAATACACTTCAAAGCCTGTTCCGCCTCCCGCGTTGTAATGAACGTCTATTACAAGATCGGGATTGTACGCGTTGCACATTGCAACCTTGCTGTCCATATCGGTATCTACATCCGCAGTTCTCGACAGCTTATATTCCACTCCCGCCTCTTTGAGATACTGCGCAACAAGCTTAGCGGTCTTTAAGGTATAGTCCTTTTCGGTTATGTATTTGACAGCTCCCGGATCATTTCCTCCGTGTCCTACTCCTATAAATACTTTTTTACTCATAATAAAACCTCTTTTCTTAAATTTGGACATAAAAAATGCGCCCCTTACGGAACGCTTTGTAAAATATTGACTTTTATGGCATATTATTGTATAATTTGTATCAAGGCATACCTGAAACGGTAGGCGGTCAATCCTGCTCCCGGAAGGGAGTGATAATTATGAATTATGTGTCATGGAGCGAACTGCTTCAGTTTGCGGCCTTTCTGACTACATACACAGCGTTAATTTATACTGTGTTTCATAATAAAAGGAAATAACCGCCCTCAGCTACCAAACTAAGACGGTTATTTACTTAACTTACTTATTGGGAGCGACCGTCTATCGGTATGCCCCTTTTTTATTATTATACAACAATTAACCGTATGTGTCAACCGTCTTGGCCGTTTTTATCCTCAATTTTACCTTTAGCGTTCTTTAATAAATTAGCTATCCATTTCGGAATAATATCCGGGTTGCATTCGTAGAGATTCTCGCATATAGATATGCATTCGTTAAGCACTATGTAGCTTCCGATGATTAAACCGAAGGGCAAAGCAAAGGGTACTTCGACAGATACTATTTTTTCAAGAGACATGGGTATGAAGTAGTCCAGAAATACTCCGAAAAACAACGCCGCAAGAAGCGATATCTTTTTCCAGAAGCCGATAAAGCCTCTTTTACTTGACCAGGGTACGCCCGTTATTTTGCTTTTGACCAGTCCCGTAACAAAATCGAATACTATTCCTATCACCACAAAAAGAAGTATAAGCCCGTATTGCTTTGTGGCCGTCGCTATAAACCCTCCGATAACGGAAAGTATGTATTTTATCTTATCGTTCATTACATTAGCCCCCTTAATTCCTCTCTTAATTCCTCCGCCTCCACTTCAAGCTCTTTAAGCTTTTTAACATCGTAATCGTCGGCTGTTCCGGTAACGGCGGCTCTCAGCGGTCTGACTGATTCGCCGTCAATCTCTTCAAGCCTTATCTTGATTTCCTCTGCTCTCGCGGCGTTCTGCTTTGCCTGAATCTTTTCGGTATCAAGTAAAAGATTGCCGTTTTCGTCCATGCGGTAATCAGATAAATCAAGCTCCGTACCGTCCGGTATGCCTCCCATGCTTGCTACCTGTATTATGTTTCCGTTTTCATCTTTTCTGATCTGCATAAAAAATCCTCCTTTTTTCTATAATCATGATCACTGTTTTTGTTCCAGTTCAGATAATCTGTTATTTTTTTCATAGTCATATTTTAAATATAATTTAGTAATATCATCTATGGTTTTAGCTAAATCAGTAAAAGCTATTTTAATGGGTTTACTAAAATGAAACTCATTCATATAATATTTTGTAAAATCATTAATGTTGAATTTTTTATCCTCGTTATATAGTGAAAGCTGTATATCATTTTTAAT
>CABPCX010000347.1 GCA_902406135.1 uncultured Eubacteriales bacterium | reverse complement strand
TGAATATTATAAAAAATAAAGCCACGGTCATTCAGACCATGGCTTTTTTATTTCAGATTTTTTCAATTACTTCTGCTACTTTATCAAGTGGTGTAACATCAAGGAATTCTATTTCACCTTTATCTACACAAGCAGCAAAGTTGGGGTCGATGGGAAGTCTTGCGAAATTAGGAATCTCAAATTCAGCAGCTGCCTTTTCAACGTGGCTCTTGCCGAAAATATCATATTCTTTTCCGCAGTCAGGACACTTGAAATAAGACATATTCTCAACAAGCGCAAGAATAGGAATGTTCATAAGCTGAGCCATCTTTACAGCCTTTCCTACTATCATTGTAACAAGGTCCTGGGGTGATGTAACGATAACGATACCATCAACGGGAAGAGACTGGAATACTGTAAGGGGTACATCTCCTGTTCCGGGAGGCATATCTACAAACATATAGTCTACGTTGTCCCAGTGGCATTCTGTCCAGAACTGCTCAACGGCTCCTGCAATAACGGGGCCTCTCCATACGACAGGGTCTGAGTCGTTATCAAGTATAAGATTTGTTGACATTATATCTATACCCTTAACTGTTCTTGCAGGGATAACTCCGTCCTCATCAGCATAAACTTTTCCTTCAATTCCAAATGCCTTGGGTATTGAAGGTCCTGTAATGTCAGCATCAAGAATGGCTGTATGGTATCCTCTGTTTGCCATATTTACGGCAAGCATAGCGGTAACGAGTGATTTTCCTACTCCGCCTTTTCCGCTTACAACACCGATAACCTTTTTAACACTGCTTTTTTCGTTCAATGGTTTAATCATGCTTTCCTTATTCTTTGTTGAACAGTCAGAACCGCATGATGAACAATCATGTGAACAACCCATTTTATAACATCTCCTAACAAACTAATCTACTATTATATTACTATGATATATAGTATAACACAAAATTTTAAATACTCAATCTAAATTTTATTTTTTGTATTTAATATGGGAGCGGTAAATCGACTCTTTTATCTATCATATGCGGACTTCTTCCCTGTGAAAGCGGTAAAATCACCGTAAATTCAAAGCGGAAAGTCGGTTATATGCCCCAGAAAGATCATCTTTTTGAATGGCTGACAATATTTGAAAATGCCTGTCTTGGGCTTAAAATACAAAAACAGCTGTCCGAAGACTCTAAAGACTATGTAAGGTCACTGTTTGATAAATACGGGCTTTCTGGATTTGAAAAAAGGCACCCTTCTGAGCTTTCGGGAGGAATGAGACAGCGTGCCGCTCTCATACGCACCCTGGCAGTGCGGCCTGAGCTTCTGCTGCTTGACGAACCTTTTTCTGCCCTTGACTATCAGACAAGACTGTTTGTATCCGATGAAATAGGCTCAATAATCAAAAACGAAGGCATAACGGCAATATTAGTCACCCATGACATATCAGAAGCCGTGTCCATGAGCGGACGTGTTATTGTTATGTCCTCAAGACCGGCAAGCATAAAATCTATCCACAAAATAGTACTTACCTGCGACAAGAATACTCCTATGGGCAGAAGAAGCGCCCCTGAGTTCAGAGAATATTTCAATCAAATCTGGAGGGAGCTTGACATACATGTTTGAAGTGTCATCAAACCAGAAAAACTTTGTAAAATCAGTAAAACGCAGAAAAGCTAAAGTATCTTTTCTGCGCCTGTTTATTCTTATTGCCTTCTTGGCTGTATGGGAATTTTCCGCCAAATACGGATTGATAGACGAGTTTATATTCAGCTGTCCATCAGCTATGGCAAAAGCCGCATTATATATGATAAAAGACGGTACTCTATTTTATCATACAGGCATAACTGCCGCCGAAACAATAGTCGGATTTATGATGGGTACAT
>CABPCX010000346.1 GCA_902406135.1 uncultured Eubacteriales bacterium | reverse complement strand
TCTTTTCCTCTATCCTTTCCAGCTCTTCTTCCAATTCTTTTTCTTTCTCTTTAAGCTGTTCCATAAGCTCCGCATCATATATCATAATGTCTTCCGTATACTGTCTGTAAAAGCTGTAATCGGATATATTCTCACATTTCAAAAGTATATCCCAGAAGTCCGTTTCTTCGTTTTCATATATATACCTGAGCCTGTCCGATGCCTGCTCAAGCAAAAGGCGGCTTTCTTCCTGAGCCGCCTCAAGATTCTTTCTCGCTTCGTCTATTTCAAGCAGTATTTCCATTAAGTCCTTATCTGCCCTGTCAATGTCAATTTGAGCCTCTGACAGGCGCATATCCAGGTCTGCTATTTCTTCCTTTATCTCCTCTTGAAGACTATAATTGTCTTCAAGCATTGCTCTCTGAGTTTCCTCATCATAGACAAGCTGTTCATATTCGTCCTTAAATTCATCTAAAGTTTTTCCGCTGGCATTTACGGTTATCAATAATACAGCCATAGCCGCCACAGCCGTTTTTGCGTATTTCATAAATAATATCTCCTGTTATTTTTTTACAGGGATATTATACCATCATAAATTTGTCAAAAAATAAAAAGCCTTCGACACATTATTACTGTTTCTGCCTAAAAATTCAGCATTTTTTGCAAAAAAAAGGACGGATAAATCCGTCCTGTTTAAGTCTTATTTAAGCTAAAATACTGCAAAGTTCAGTTACAGCTTTTTCTTCGTCTTCCCCTGTTGCAACAATTGAAATTGTGTCATCTTCTTTAATCGCAAGAGAAATTGTTCCCATTATGCTCTTTGCGTTAATCCTTTTTTCGTCTTCTTCAATGCATATATCACTTTTAAACTGACCGGCGCATTGAACTAAATAAGCAATCTGTCTTGTGTCAAGAGTATTCTTTACTTTAATCGTTTTGCATACCAACTTCTTCACCCATTTCCTCTCTTAAAGAATCCGCAATTTCTGCCAGTTTTCTGAGTCTATGGTTAACACCTGACTTTCCAACAGGCGGATTGAGCAGCTGACCAAGTTCCTTCAGACTCGAATCAGGATACTCCAGCCTCAAATGAGCCATATCGCTCAGAGATTGCGGCAGCTGTGATAAATCCATTCTTTCCAGTATCAACTCAATATCTTCTATTTGCCTTACAGCGGCATTTACGGTCTTATTCAGGTTTGCAGTCTCGCAGTTAACCTTTCGGTTTACATTGTTACGCATATCCTTAATAATTCGTATGTTTTCAAGGTCAAGAAGAGCTTTATGTGCCCCCATAATGTTAAGCAGATCAACGATCTGTTCCCCTTCTTTTATATACACAATATAATGCTCTTTGCGTTTGACTATTTTGGCATCAAGCCCAAATGAGTTGATCAAATTCTTGAGGTCTTCGCTGTAAGTCTCGTTAGAGCAGGCAAATTCTAAGTGATACATTTTCTCAGGATCAGATATGGACCCCGCCGCGAGAAATGCTCCCCTTATATATGCCCTTTTACAGCATACACTGTTGACAACAAGCTCATCTATTTTTTCGGAAATGCGTCTGACGCCGTTTTCCGTTTTTAGTATGCCGCAGGCTTGCAGCATTTTTTCTGCTTGTTCGTTATTATTAATAAAGAGCATATAAACCATATTCTTTTTCAGTTGGCTGTTTCGCCTGGTCAAAACCTCACTGTCTATATTAAAAGTTTTTTTCAGTAATGTAAAGTACTTTCTGGCAGCGGCAGGATTTTCGGTTTGTATTTTTACACAAAATTTATCTCGATTATTAGCAATATGTCCACACATATTCAGAATTGCCGACAATTCTGCAATGTTGCAATGTCTTGCATTCCCAAAATGATGCGACAACTCGCTTTTC
>CABPCX010000345.1 GCA_902406135.1 uncultured Eubacteriales bacterium | reverse complement strand
AGGCTATAGCATTGAAGCCCGTATATACGCCGAGGACAGCATCAACTCATTTATGCCCAGCTCAGGAAAAATAGATAAAATTATTATGCCAGATGATGTAAGGGTAGAAACCTGGGTAACCGACGGCATTAACGTTTCATCATTTTATGACCCTATGCTGGCAAAGCTCATTGTTACAGCGGATACAAGGGAAAAAGCCATAGAAAAAATGGCCTACGTCCTTAAAAACGCCAGATACTACGGAATAACAACAAACCTTCAGTATCTGTCCAGCTTTGTTGACAGGGATGATTATAAAAAGGGTCTCCTCTGCACATCCATGCTCAACGGCTTTATGCCTGAGGAAGCATCAATCGAAGTAATAGACGGCGGTATACAGTCTACAATACAGGATTTCCCCGGAAGAACAGGATACTGGGGTGTCGGCGTTCCTCCCTGCGGAGCCATGGACGACTACAGTTTCAGGATAGGTAATGCCATACTTGGAAACAGCTTGGACTGTGCAGGAATAGAGCTTACCATGAGGGGCGGCACATACAAATTCAGAACCGCCGTTACATTCTGTATCACAGGAGCTGATATGTCGGCAAAACTGGACTATGAGCCCGTACCCATGTATGAGTGTATAACAGCAAAGGCCGGTCAGATATTAAGTTTCGGACAGGCTGAAAAAGGTATGCGTACATATATAACAATAGCCGGCGGCATAGACGTTCCCGAGATTCTGGGAAGCCGTTCCACATTCACCCTTGGCAACTTCGGAGGACATCAGGGACGTGCATTAAGGGCAGGCGATGTTATAAGACTTAACGAAAAACATACAACAGACAGACATTACAGCCTTCCCGAAAAATACAGGCCTGAAATTACAAGCGAATGGCTCATAGGAGTTATTCCCGGTCCCCACTGTACAAAGGAATTTCTTCACCCTGACTACCTCGAAAACCTTGTAAACAGTGAATTTGAGGTAAACTTCAACTCAGCCAGAACAGGCGTAAGATTAAACGGAAGCATACCCCACTGGGTAAGGGAAGACGGCGGAGAAGCGGGACTTCATCCATCAAACATCCATGATAATGCCTATGCCATAGGTGCCATGGACCTGACCGGAGACCAGTCCATACTGCTCGGACCTGACGGACCAAGTCTTGGAGGCTTCGTATGTTCTGTATGTACCGCTTCCGCACAGTTATGGAAGCTGGGACAGCTTCACCCCGGAGACAAAGTAAAATTCTCACTGCTTACTCTTGAGGAAGCTGAAATCTTGAAAAAACTTGAAAAGGAAAACATTAATATTATCCTTAACGGCGGAACGGAACTTAATGAAATAGATGTTGAAAACGGCGGAAGACTCCTTGACAGCGAGTATCCCATTCTTGTAAGGGAGACAAAGGGAGAAAGATTTGAAATAACAATCAGAGCTTCCGGCGACGAATATATTTTGATTGAATATGGTGAGATGGAGCTGAACATTGAACTGAGATTCCAGGTGCATGTTCTTATGCAGGAGCTGGAAAAGAAAAATCTCCCCATTATTGATATCACACCCGGTATACGTTCCCTGCAGATTCACTTTGACTCTGACAGAATAAATATAAAGGAACTTTGCAGAATCGTTCTTGAAACGGATAAAAACCTGCCTGACCTGGACAGCATAACCGTACCTTCAAGAATAGTTAAGCTTCCCCTTTCATGGGACGATCCGCAGACACAGCTTGCGGCTGAAAGATATATGAAGACAGTAAGACCCAATGCGCCTTGGTGCCCCAGCAACCTGGAATTTATACGCAGGATAAACGGCCTTGACAGCATAGAGGATGTTAAAAAGATTGTATTTGACGCTAAATATCTTGTTCTCGGCCT
>CABPCX010000344.1 GCA_902406135.1 uncultured Eubacteriales bacterium | reverse complement strand
GCAGAGCGGGCGGTTGTTAAAGGCTGCTATGCAGCCTTCGACACTAAAGTAATAATAAAAACAGACACCGCCTTAACAGTGTCTGTAATATCTATTCCGTTTATTTTAAATCTGAAATCTGCTCTGCTGCCCAGCCCCTTACAGCATAGGAAGAATTTCCGGTATACGGCATAGGAGTTTTTCCGTTCATGATGTCGAGCATTATTGTAAACTGCTCTACCGTCACGTAATCGTCAGGGGCAAATGTTGTTTTATCATATCCTGATACGATTCCTTCCTCATATGCCCAGGCTACTGCCTTTGAGAAATAATCGTCTGCTGTCACATCCAGGAATGGGCTTACACCGTTTGGTTCAGGATTTCCTGCCTTATTCCAAAGTATAACAGCCGACATACCTCTGGTTATCATTCCGTTTGGAGCAAAAACCTCATCGCTGATTCCTGACATTAAACCATTTTTATAAACATATACAATAGCATCATAGTATTGGTCATCTTCTGCCACATCAATAAACGGTATTTCTTTCTCAGCAGGCTTTTCTTCTCTTTCTGTAGTTTCTACATTTTCCTTATCTTCTGCGGTCTTTTCTTCCAGTTTATATCCACCGTCTGAATGCTTGTCTTCATCCTTATCATCATCGCCGTTAAGACTGTCTTCATATTCATCTTCAGTCATAACAACATAGTTGCCTTTTTCGTCTTTTATAGATACACACTCTTTGTCAACATAACTGCTTACATCTTCTTTGAAAATTCCGCCTTTTATAGTAAGGGATTCGGATTCATAAGCTTCTACTATTCCACCGTAAAATCCGCTTTCTACAACTGTATCTGATACGCCTTCAACGTAAAGAGAGTAATCTATATTTCTTATTTTAACATTTTTGATAACAGATGTATTGCCTTCACCTAAATTATAGATGGCAGTTGCGGTACCGCTCCATTCACTGTCCAGACTATATCTCAAATTTTTCACCAATGAGTCAGATATTACCGCATCGCCTGAATATTCAATGCCGCTCTGATTTATATTTTCCTGTTCACCAAGTCCGTCTATAACACAGTCATCAATTTCAAGGCTCACTTCTGCTGAGGATGCAATGGCAGTTTTATTAAAGTCATCTATATTTGTATCCTTGACTTTAAGCTCAGCTTTTTCGCTGGCCTCGGCATAAATACCATATCCATTCTGAGATTCCTGCAAGTCTTCTTTGTATGTTATATCCTCAATGGTACAGGCATTTATTTCTGCGTTTGAATTAACCACTGCAATTCCCGAATAACATGTATTGCTTATCAATACAGGACTTTCACTGGCGGCCTCAACATTTCCCTTAATCTTTATGTTTTCAATGCTGACACCTTTTGAGTCCTTGATGTTTACTATACCGGCATAGGGCTCCGAAAAATCTTCTAAGCCTTCTACATATTCACTGTCAAATGTGAATACAACATCACCGCTGCCGACTATCCTTACTTCTTTTCCATTGATTTCAAACGGTCCATTGTAAACCCCTTCTTCGACCGTTATTGTTCCTCCGTCTGCTATATCATCTATAGCCTTTTGAACATCGGTATATTCTCCGTTTTTTGAAACGGTAATTTTATTAAGCCCTTTGTTTTCCGCAAATGATGTAACCCCCATTGTGCTGAATATCACAGCTGAAACCAAACAGCCAAAAGAAATTTTTATAAAACTTCCCATAAAGTTGTCCCCCTTTTTTCGACATAAAATGACAATATAAGCCATATTTCATTTTACAATTACTTAACGAAAAATCAAGCGGAAAACTGATATTTTATAAATTTAATTTAATTTTTAATCATTTTTGCCCTGTATATGCTTTATTTTGTTTATATAAA
>CABPCX010000343.1 GCA_902406135.1 uncultured Eubacteriales bacterium | reverse complement strand
ATAATTTTTACGGATGGATAGCAGCAATAATTGTCCCTGTCATAATATTAGGAATCATCCCTATTTTCGGTCCTATGAAAAAAGCTTTTAAACGTGTGGAAGAAGGCGGACCGCTTGCCCCTCCGGGAAGTGAAAAAATAGATATAAGAGCAGGCAAGGAAAGTATTGTTCCTAACAATCCCAAAGTTATGAATCTATTTCTTCCTATTTTTGTACTGGTAGGCTCCACAGTAGTCCTTGACTTCGATATGCAGCTTGGCGTTCTTGTTACATTGGCGTTTATGTTTGTACTGTATCTTTTTCAAGGCGTCATGTCGCCTGAAGATTTTACCGATGTAGCTTTGGAAGGGCTTAAAAACATGATTTTACCATTAATGTTGATGGTGCTTGCATTTTTATTTGCTAATGTGAACGATCAAATACATTTTACATATTATGTGATAACTTCAGCTACGCATTTAGTTACTCCTGAACTTCTGCCTTTCGTAATATTCATTGCACTGGCAATCACAGAATTTATAACCGGTACCAACTGGGGGATGTACATAATAGCGCTGCCAATAGTAATTCCGTTAGCACAAAATCTTGATGCACATTGGCAGTATCGGCTGTTTTAAGCGCCGGAGTATTCGGTTCTCATATTTGTTTCTATTCCGATGCTACAGTCATAACCTCTGCTGCAACAGGCTGCAACAATTTCGATCATGCTATGACGCAAGCTCCTTTTGGGCTTTTAGCTGCGGCTGTATCAGCAATATTATTCCTGATAGCAGGTTTTATCATAAATTAATTTTTCAAACAATTTTTTATAACCATAAAAGGGCCGGTTGAATTTTTGCAGCCTGCCCTTTTCTACAGATTAACTTCTATTCTCTTTCCGAGGCTGATTTGCTGTGCCGTAACATCGCATTCGAAAGCCCAAACTTTTACTCCCATTTTATGTGCATGTCTCAAAGCGTCTCCAAAAGCTTTATGTTTTTCATCATTAGGTTTGAAGGCTTTGACGCCTTTCATCTGTATTACAAATATGACATAAGCTTCTTTTCCTTCTTTTAATGCGTTTTCCAATTCTTTCAAATGCTTTATGCCCCTTTCTGTAGGAGCGTCAGGAAAATATGCTATGCCTTTTGATTCTAAAGTAACTCCTTTTACTTCAATATATTTTGTTCTTCCTTTAGAATCAGAAATCTTAAAATCTAATCTTGAATCACCATATCTTGCCTCCGGTTTAATATCTGCCGCATAATCAGCATCGTCTGCATTGCTGCTGATGTCTTGAAGTTTAAGATATCCGCTCTCCAGTGCTTCCTTTATGACTTTATTAGGCGCCTGAGAATCCATGTTGACCATAATCGATCCTGATTCTGTATCTTTTTCTATTCCAATCAGAGAATATCTCAGCTTTCTGCTGCCCATACGCCCAAAATGATCCTCCAGATAAACTGTTGCTCCTGTTATCAGCAGTTCTTCACATCTGCCTGTATTTTTTACGTGGGCTTTTGCTTCTATTCCATCGACAAAAACATCTGCTATGAACCTGTTAGGTCTTGATAAGAAAATTCCTTTTACTATTTTTTCATACTTCATAATAAAAATAGTACCAAACTTTGATGACATTTGGTAGTTTTTTTTGTATAATAATATGAAACCTAAAAATAAAGGCAACACAAAGGAGATTATTAATGGTATCACCCGGTTCTGTAGCATTCAGCGTGTTCGGTTTTGATATAATGTGGTACGGCCTGCTTATCGGTTTTGGCTTTATGCTTGCCGTACTCATAACTTACTTTCGCGCTCCTAAATACAATATAGATCCTGACTTTATACTCACATTGACTATCTGGATCATCCCTTCTGCTATAATAAAGCCTTG
>CABPCX010000342.1 GCA_902406135.1 uncultured Eubacteriales bacterium | reverse complement strand
ATCATGCCCTTATAGGGCAGAGCAAACTACCCGCTAAGCGGGTAGTTTTGATTAAAAACTATTGACAACGGATATCAATATTGTATAATTGTGTTAAATGATTAATACAACAATACAATAATACAATTACTAAGAAGGGAGGAATACTATGACATGGTCATTTAAAGATGACAGACCGATATATTCCCAATTAGTTGAACTTATAAAACTTGGCATAATTTCAGGTGAATGGAAACCGGGAGATAAGCTGCCGTCAGTAAGAGATTTAGCTGAGACAGCAGGGGTAAATCCTAATACTATGCAGAGAGCTTTAGCTGATTTGGAAAAAGAAGGTCTTGTATATTCAAAGAGAACAAGCGGAAGATTTATTACGGAGGACAATAGTATGATTGATTCTGTAAGAAACGCAATTGCTGCGGAAAATATAAATAACTTCATTGAGAGTATGAAAAAACTCGGCTTTACACCTGAGCAGACACTTTTGGCATTTAAGACAGCAGTTGAAGGAGGGGAAAAAATATGAACGAATACGTTCTTGAAATCAAAAATCTAAATAAGAGCTACGGAAAGAAACAGGCTCTTACGGATGTAAATCTCAATCTTGAGAGAGGAAGAATAGTGGGGCTTCTGGGGCCTAATGGAAGCGGTAAGACCACAATGATAAAGCTTATAAACGGGCTTTTAACTCCAAACAGCGGAAGTATAACCGTAGACGGAAATGCTATAGGAAAAGAAAGCAGGATTGCAGTATCATATCTTCCTGATAAAACATATCTTCCTGACTGGATGAAAGTAAACGATGTAATAAAAATGTTTACGGACTTTTATGAAAATTTTGACCCGGCTAAAGCCATGGATATGCTTTCAAAACTGAATATCAATGGAAATGAGAGGCTTAAAACCCTTTCAAAGGGCACAAAGGAGAAGGTACAGCTTATACTTGTTATGAGCAGAAATGCCAAATTATATCTTCTTGACGAGCCCATAGGCGGCGTTGACCCTGCTGCCAGGGATTATATTCTTAATACAATAATAACGACATATAACCCGGATGCCAGTGTAGTAATATCTACACATTTGATATCCGACATCGAAAGAGTTCTTGATGAAGCAATATTTATAAACAACGGGCACATAGTACTCCATGATACAGTGGATAACATAAGAGAAAAAGAGGGCAAATCAGTTGACGGATATTTTAGGGAGGTGTTCAAATGTTAAAGAAACTGCTTAAATATGAATTTATAGCTACAGGAAGAATATTTTTACCTCTTTACGGAGCACTGATAGTAGTATCATTTTTACAAAAACTGTTTTTTGACTTTAACTTTGGGAATATGAGAAGTATTTCTCTGAATATTCTTGTAGGAGCCATACCGGTATTGTTTACTACTCTTGTTGTGGCTGTCATAGTTACGACTTTTATAATGATGATAATGAGATTTTATAAAAATCTTCTTTCAAGTGAAGGTTATCTGATGTTTACACTGCCGGTAAGTGTATCAAAACTTATATGGAGCAAACTGATAGTTATACTGGTATGGATTATTTTAAGCGGAATAGTCGGAATGTTAGCTTTCTGCATAATCTTTTTGAATATTACGGATTTTGCATTGGCATTCAGCCAGATGATAAGTGTTTTTATTGAGGCAGGCAAACAGGGATTATGGCCGGCATTAATAGAATTTATAATTCTTATGGCATCCATAGTTATTTCCTTCATACTCAGCATATATCTTTCAATGGCTGTAGGACAGCTTTCAGATAAACATAAAATACTTTGTTCCATCGGAGCATATATCGGACTTAATATAATTATAAATAATGTAATAATGGCTGTGTTTGTTGGCGTTGCTAACGGACCTGTAGGAGAAATGATTTACA
>CABPCX010000341.1 GCA_902406135.1 uncultured Eubacteriales bacterium | reverse complement strand
GGCACATTTGTCTTGTTTTTAAGACTCATATACTCAAAACTGTAGTAATCGCAGAATTTCATTGTGTGGTAGATTATGCCCGCCGTCGATGATGTGAGTTTCTCCCTTGATGAATTGTCATACATTCTCATACAGGGCGTCTGCGTAAGCAGTGCCGGTGAATAGCTGTCTAAAAATGACTCCAGGTTTTTGGGATTTTCCGATATGTCAACGGTCCTGTTTCCGGTGCATGTGTCGTCATTTACCGTTATTGAAAATTTTTCGCTGACGGTTTTATAAAGATATTTTCCGCCATGGGCTCCAAGAATGCTTATATGCTTTTCATCATTGTTTTTTGCCGTTTCCGTAAAGGCCGCCATGGCTTTCTTTACGTCAAATTCTTTTCCGCTGTATTTAGAGTATTTTTCCGCCAGGTCCATAAGGTGCTTTTTAAAAAGCTCCTTCTCCGCTGTGCCAGTTTTATGCGGAAGCTCCAGAAGATATATAAAGTCCATCTTTCCGCTTTCCTCAAGGATGTCGTAGACCCTCCTTATAACGTCACAGCAGTCCACAAGCACCATCTCTTTTATATCCTTGGCAAAAACTTCTTCTATTATGGCCTTGCCGTATCCGCACATATTGGGATGTCCTAGGCTCTCCGCCATATCAAAGTTATCAGGCAGAGGCTCAAGTCTCGCACAGTCGCCTCCAAAGCCCTCCAACAGTTCAATGGGCGTATATTTGCAAACATAGTATATCATTTCTTCATATCCTCCAGCATTTCTATAAAAGCGTCAAGTCGTGTAAGTATCTGTCCGTCGCTGGTATTTCGGCGGTCTCCGCCGTCTCCGTTTAAAACAAGGGTGGGGAATCCCATCTCCTCGAGTTTTCTCTTGGCGTTTACTGCGGCTCCCATGGTCTGCTTGCAGCCCCAGTGGCAGAAATATATTATTCCGTCCACATCAAGCTGTTTGGCAACTTCCGCCGCCCTGTTTATACGGTTGTCCGAATGTCCGTTGAAACTGCTCATTACAAGCCTTTTTGCCATACTTTCATAGGGCTTTTCAGGGTCCGTATCCACAAAATTTTCAAAGTTCATATCACAGCTTATTATCTGGCATTTTTCGTTGAAATTCAGCCTGTCCCTTAAGGGCATCTGGAAATAAGGTATGGTGTGCATCCACAAGAGCCTTATGCCGCTTTTTTTAGGAGCGTTTTTCAAATCTTCCTTAAGCATCTGAGAATATTTGAGGGTCTCCTCCGTACCAAGCATGGGGTGGGTCAAAAATACCTCGTACATCTCACTGGTTATGTCGTTTGGTATTGTCGTATCCTTTTTAAGCTCAAGACATTCTTTGAAATTGTCTATGGTTTCCTTTGTCCTTACGGCATACTGCTTTAATACGTTTTCGTCAAGTTTTCTGCCCGTATGCTCTTCAATAAAGGCTGTCATTTCCCTCAGCTGGTCTGCCACGTATTTTATGCTCCCCTCATCGGCAGATGTAGGTATGTCTATATAAAACTGAGGTACATCATAATAATCCGCCAGCGCCCTGAAAGTCAGATTGTTGGCATCGCATATCATTGATGTGTTTATTATAAACTTGGGTTTTGGAAGAACTCCCGAAAATGCCGCTCCCATAAGTATTTTATGGTAGGAACAGTATGTCTCGGCTATTCCTGCCGCCTCCGCCGCCTCAACAAAGGCTTTTTCCGCATAGGCGCCTGTCATATATCCCGAAAAACCTTCGGCAAATATGGTATTCATTCCAAAGGCCCTTATTATCTCGCAGGGCAGAAATACACTTATGAGCGCCGAATTCTCCGCATCGGAAAATGACCTTATATGCTCGTCCATACATATTTTCGCAAGATATTTTCTCGCGGGTGAAAGTCTCTTGTCAGGGGCATATTTCATCTTCA
>CABPCX010000340.1 GCA_902406135.1 uncultured Eubacteriales bacterium | reverse complement strand
AATATTGTTTATAGAATAAAATAAAAGCACATATTTGAAATATGTGCTTTAGTTATGCCGTCAATTCTCGTTGAAAACAAGGTCTGAACCAAACCCGTCAGAAAAATACATATTGCCGTCGTGGTCTATGAATATGGCTTCAACGCCGTCATAGCTGTTAATGAGTTCAAGGCCTTTATCCTTTCCAAGAACAAAGCAGGTTGTGCTTAAGGCATCGCCCACAACGGAGCTGTCAGAAATTATAGTTACGGAACTGAGACCGCTTTCTGCAGGATATCCGGTCTTAGGGTCGAGAATATGATGATATCGTTTACCGTCCTGCATAAAGTATCTCTGATAGTCTCCGGATGTAACCAGAGATTTATCTGAAAGCTGAAGATATCCGAGAATGCTGCCGTCCTCTGATTTGGGGTCCTGCACACCGAGATTAAAGGGTCTCTTTTCCTCGGCATTTTCACCTATGGCATAGATGTTGCCCCCAAGAGAAATAATGGCTGATGTTACACCGTTGTCCTTTAAAAACTCTGCTAATTTATCGGCTATATATCCCTTTGCGATGGCTCCTAAGTCTATGGCTTCTACCGGTGCTTCAAGGGTTACCGTATTTCCGTCTATTTTTATTTTGGTGTAGTCTACCGTTGCTAAAAGCTCTTGTATTTCGTTATCTGGAGGAACAGAAGGATTTTCGCCTTCAAAATCCCACCTTATTGAGAGGGGAGCAGTTGTTATATCAAAGGCGCCGTCGGATAATTCGCTGAAATACTTTGCTGTTTCAAGTATTTCTATGGTATCGTCTGATACTGTCACAGGTGCTCCGCCGGAGTTATTTATGTTGTATATATCACTGCCTTCAATGGTACGGCTGAATGTATCTTCATAGGTCTGACATAAATCAAAGGCTTCATCAACAAGCTCTTCCGATGTTTTGTCTTTGTTTTCTTCCGAATATACGGTTATACTGCAAATTGTGTTAAGCATAAATCTCGTATCTTCCGCACTTTTAGGGGCACAGGAAGTCATTAGAAGACTGCATAGTCCCAATAAAAATAATTTTTTCATTTTCTTTCTCCTTAAAAAGTGTATAATATATTATGTACTATTTTATTCACATTTTCAATAGAAATCAGAGAGAGGATAATATGAAAAAATTTGACGTTATAATAATTATTATAGTTATTATTGCCGCAGCCGTACTGTATTTCAGCGGTATATTTTCTCCCAAGGACGAAGGCAGATATGCCGTTATTTATACCGATAATGAAGAATATGCCAGACTGCCGCTTGATGAAGATACAACCTTAAGGGTAGAGACTGAATTGGGATATAATGAAATTGTTATAAAGGACGGATATGCCGACTGTGTTGAGGCTGACTGTCGAGACGGTGTATGTGTAAAGCATAAGGAAATCAGTATGAAGGATGAGGCAATAGTCTGCCTTCCTCATAAGTTAATAATAGAAATAGAATAAAATTTTGGAGGAATTATGAGCAGAAAGGTAGCTTTTTACGGAATATTTGCTGCTTTAGCAATATTAATGGGATATGTCGAAGCGATGCTTCCGTCCCCCGTACCCATACAGGGAGTAAAACTTGGTCTTGCCAATGTCATCGTGCTTATAGCCATGTATTTTATGGGTGAAAGGGCGGCAATCGGCATAAATGTTATAAGAGTTGTAATATCAGCCCTGCTGTTTAACGGATTTGCAGGATTTTTATATAGTATGGCGGGCGCCGGAGCGAGCTTTATAGTTATGGTGATGGCGAAAAAAATAAAATCATCAGGAATTATAGGCGTAAGCGTGCTTGGCGGAATTACACATAACATAGCACAGATAGGAGTAGCCGCAGCGGTGCTTAATACACCGGGACTTATGTATTATATACCCGTACTTCTTATATCCGGAA
>CABPCX010000339.1 GCA_902406135.1 uncultured Eubacteriales bacterium | reverse complement strand
ACTGGCAACGACAAAACCGTATTTACCGTAAAAATCAATATTTCCTTCTATGCACAGGGCTTTTGCACCAAGATTTTTGGCCTTTTCCATGGAGTAATCAAGAAGTATTTTTCCATAGCCCTGACGCTGGTAATCGGGATGGATACTGATTGGACCAAATGTCATAATCGGAAATATTTCTCCGTCGTCAGAGCGTATTTCAGAATGGACATACATAATATGGCCAATTATTTTCCCGTCTGCCTCCATAACAAAATCAAGGTCTGGAATAAATTCGCTTTTGCCGCGGAAGGTGTGAAGTATGTAATGTTCTAAACATCCGGGTCTATATACATTCCAAAAGGCCTCTCGGGTCAGATTTTCTACCTCACGGTAATCAGCTGGTGTTTCTAAACGTATTATATAATTATTATTCATTTATTTTACCTCCAAAAAATTGATATGCTTCAATTCAGAAGGCTTGAGACTGCAGCAAACCTTCTGTTTAGCCCACAATCTCCAAGGTGTTATTCTTTTTCAAACAGCATTCTCCTTTATATTTAAATAGTGCAGAAATTCTGCGTATAAATTATATCATTTTTATTTTTTATACGCAATAAAGCTCCCAGAGAATTAATGTCAATTTCTGAGAGCTTTGTAAACCGGTTTATTTTACGGTTATATTTATTGTCTTTTCTGCCAGTACGCTTCCAGTTGAGGATACCATTTTAAGAATTATTTCCGATGTACCTTTATTTAGTCCCGTAATTACAAGTGTTGCTCCGTCTCCGGTTTTAGCAAATTTTGCTGAAACAATACCTGTGTTACTTAATTTTCCTGTAAGGCCGGCGGTTACATCTGACTGGCATTTTACCGTTACAACGGCAGTGTCGTCACGGTTAAGGGTAATATTATCATCTGATACCTCTATAACAGATGAGCCGAGGATTTCCTTTTTATACACATCTGAAAGACTTGTAACGGAATCCTTTGAAAGACTGCTTATACTGTTGATTGGAATTGCCAGGTTAAGATTTTGTCCTGTTACTGTACCGCTGGAAGTTGACTGTGCAACTTCGCCGCTGGTTATTCCTATTACCTGTCCGCTTGTATTTATTAAAGCGCCTCCGCTGCTTCCGCTTGAAATGGCAGCTGTCGTCTGAAGATAGGTCTTTCCGTCTATAACACGGTTTGTATTGGAAATAAGTCCTTGAGAGATGGTATTTGAAAGACCAAGGGGACTGCCTATGGCATATACCGTTGCTCCGCCCTTAACTTCATCTGAATTAGCTGTCTCAAGATATGAGAATCCGCTTCCTTCTACTTTAATTAAGGCTATGTCACGGTTTTTATCATAGTCATATACGCCTTCAACATTATAGACTTTTCCGCTGTCTGACAGAGTTATTTTTGCTGAACTTCCGCCCTCTAAGACGTGGTAGTTGGTGACCGCAGTTCCGTCCGAGTTAATAAAGAAACCGCTTCCTGACTGAAGATTCTTGCCATTTGCATCGTATACCTCTATATAGAATACGGCAGGAGAACATTTTTCATATATTTCTTCTGCACTCATTGCTGATGAACTGCTGCCCGAATCGGAGGTTAAGTTCAATGACGCACTTTCGGCAGTTACAGCTCCTGAGTTTAAAAGGGTATCATATAAAGTCAAAGATGAGTTGTTTATATTTATAGAAAGGGCATTATATGCTATTTCAACGGCGTCGCCCCTTGTAAAACCGTCATAGGATTCGTTGGCTATACCTTTTTTATAAGCTGTTTCAAGGGCATTTTCATATTCAAAATCACCGTTTTTTTCACTGTATCCCAGCACTCTGAGGATAAAAGCGCAGAACTGGTTTGCATCTACTGCGGCATCAGGATTAAATTTATCAGATGATGAACCTGATGCATAGCCCATTGTATATGCAT
>CABPCX010000338.1 GCA_902406135.1 uncultured Eubacteriales bacterium | reverse complement strand
CTTTTTTCTGCCGCAGATGAAAGCTCGGAAAAAGATATATTTCTTTCCGAAAACATTTCCTGATTTCCTGCTATGACATTTTTTCCGTCCGCTGTGGCGCTTACTCCCCTGCCGGGAACCATCTTAAAATTATCCGCCTTTATACATTCTCTTTTATATTCTGCCTCAAAATCCCTGACTATGGCTTTTCCGAGGGGGTGCTCGGAATGTTTTTCCACAGAGGCGGCAAACTCAAATATTTTTTCTTCAGGCATATCGGGCATAAGTGAATATACCTGCTGCACGCGGGGAGTACCCTTTGTAAGGGTTCCCGTTTTATCAAAGGTCATTTTTTTAACCGAGGAAAGCCTTTCCAAAGCATCGCCTTCCTTTACAAGAAAACCATGTTTTGTGGCGTTTCCTATGGCTGCCATAATTGCCGTAGGTGTGGCTAGCACAAGGGCGCAGGGGCAGAAAACTACAAGTATGGTTACGGAGCGTATTATTTCTCCCGTTACTAACCAGGTAACAACCGCCGCACTTAAGGCAGTAACAACTATCCAGGTGGCCCATCTGTCGGCAAGGCTTACGATTTTTGCCTTATCGGCATCGGCTGACTGGACAAGCCTTATCATTCTCTGGATGGAGCTGTCCTCACCGACTTTAACGGCAACCATATCAAAGGAGCCAAACTGATTGACGGTACCGCTGGATACCGTATCTCTGACACCCTTATCAACGGGAAGGGATTCGCCTGTCATAACCGCCTGATTTACCGAAGTTGCTCCCGATATTATTTCACCGTCAATGGGTATGGTCTCACCGGGAAGCACCCTTAAAATATCGCCGACCTTTACTTCTTCGGCGGGTATTATTCTTTCTTTTCCTCCGGTTATTACTCGGGCTGTCCTCGGTGTAAGACGCACAAGATTTTCTATGCCTGCTCTGGCACGGGCTACGGTAAGGTCTTCCAAAAGGGCACCCAGCTGCATAATAAAAGCAATCTCACCGGCGGCAAAGTCTTCTTTTATTATTATTGAGGCGATGAGGGCTATGGATACAAGCACATCGGCCTTTATATCAAATCTTGTCACAAGACCTATGACCGCTTCGGCTATTATCGGCACACCGCATAGTATAATTGCTATCCATGCGGCATCAAAGGGAAGGGGCAGAAGGTCAAAAATGCTGACAATAAGAGAAACGGCGGAAATTACAAGAAAAGTTATGTCTTTTTTAGTACCGCCGGCCTCCAGCAGCTGTTCGAGTTTTTCCATTTGGAGTCATTCCTTTCCAAGTTTATACCTATAGGGGTATATGTATATTACGGGTTTATTATACCCCAGGGGGTATACCCTGTCAATAATAAGAAAAAATTTTTGAGAATAGGAAAAGAAAAATAAATAGAATATCTTAGAAGTACGGCAGGGACATTGGCAGAAAGAAAAACCATAAGAAGGTAATGGATGACTGTGAAAAGCAGAAGAAGTCGGCAGAAGAAATAGGCCGGGCATATAAATAATAGGGAAAGAAGTCTATTTGTAAGAAAGAAAAATAAAGAGACAGAAAAGAAAGTAAAGGACAAAACATAAAGGAAAAACAGAGCAGGAATAAAAAAAATACCAAGGTCAAAGCAGGCACAGACTGTAAACAAAGAAAACGTAATAAACAGAATAAATGCGGAGCTCCCGGTTGACAGACTGAAAACACAAAAGAGATAAAAATGAAATGCCTAAAACCCGTCATTATACGGGCAAAAAATAAGCCCGATTAATTCGGGCTTTAAGAATATTATTTCATATTTGAAAATCTTTCAACGGCTTTAGTGAAGCTCTCGATGGTTTTTTCCGCGTCTCCATGTTCTATGCCGTCACGCACACAGTGGCGTATATGGCCTTCAAGAACAACCTGTCCTGCCTTATGAAGGGCAGACTTTGCGGCGTTTAT
>CABPCX010000337.1 GCA_902406135.1 uncultured Eubacteriales bacterium | reverse complement strand
TAATATGCCCTTATAGGGCTAGTGCAAACCACGTCTTTTAGGCGTGGTTATGATTGGCGATTCTATATTAAATATATGGCTGTTAACATTTGTCTGTAGCCGTATATATAATAGCAAGCACCATTATCAAATGCAGTTACCGCTGTTTATAATATAGGACTATGGCCTGCGCAATATAGCCTTTATAAGGAAACAATACGAGGGGTTTGTATAAGATTGACTTTACGGGTTAGCGGGAGCCCTTAAGGGATAAAGCGGAAATTGTGACTGCATAGAAGAGTAATTTATAGACGCAGAGCAACCTGCCTAATGCTGATTATGAGATAAGAGGGGACAGCAGGATAATAATCTATATGATATGAACAATGGGAAATAAAAAAGCTGGAGCATTAAATGCTCCAGCTTTTGTTATATGCTGTTTATTTTTCAGCTGTCCATGTTTTGAAGTTCCAAGGATGTTTTTTAATAACTCCGTCAGCGAAGGGAACAAACATATCGATGATTGCGAATATTGCAAGAAGGTACGGATACCAGAGAAGTGGAAGAAGCTGTGTAGGGCTTACAAGGCCGGCTGTAAGTCCGCAAGCGATAAGTACCTGTGCACTGTAAGGAAGGATGCCCTGGAATACGCATGACCAGATGTCAAGGAGTGAAGCAGATTTTCTAGGGTCAACTTCGTATGTTTCGCATATTTCTCTTGAAGGCTGTCCGGCGATAATGATAGCTATAGTATTGTTTGCTGTTGCGATGTCGCAAAGTGAAACGAGAGCTGATATACCTGCCTGAGCTGATCTCTTGCTCTTAACAAAGCCTTTGATTTTTTCAAGCATCCACTGGATACCGCCATAGTGTGAGCACATTTCTGAGAGACCGCCGATCATAAGTGAAAGGAGGAAGATCTCGATCATACCTGTAAATCCTGAGTAAATATTCTGAGCGAATCCAAGGAATGTGAAGTCGCCGTATGCAATACCGATTATACCTGCAAGGATAGTACCTGCGCCAAGAGTAACGAATACGTTGAAACCGATAAGTGCCAGAGCAAGAACTACTATGTAAGGAATGATTTTAACTACGTTGAAGCTAAGGTCTGTTATAGCTGTAGCTGTTTCAGGTTTTCCTACAACAAGAAGAACTATTAAAGTAAGGATGGCAGCGGGTAAAGCTATAAGGAAGTTGATACGGAATTTATCTTTCATTTCAACGCCCTGAGTCTTTGTAGCTGCGATTGTTGTATCGGATATAACTGAAAGGTTATCACCGAACATAGCACCGCCGATAACGGCTGCGATGATAAGAGGAAGTGAAAGACCTGCTTTATCAGCTGTAGAAACTGCGATAGGTCCAACAGCACTGATAGTACCTACGGAAGTTCCTGTTGCAACAGCGATGAAAGAAGAAATTATAAACATACCGCCTGTCATATACTCAGCAGGAATAACTGATAAACCAAGGTTAACAGTTGCATCTACACCGCCCATGCTTTTAGCTACTGTAGCGAAAGCTCCGGCAAAGAGATAAATGAAGCACATTGTAAGGATGTTTTCATTTCCGCATCCCCTTGCGAATATCGAGAATTTTTCGTCAATTGAACCTTTAAAAATGATAAAAGCTACTATAATACCGATCAAAGCTGCTACTGGAGAGGGGAACTGATAGAAAGCCATATCCATTCCCATTGCCTCAAGTATGATACCTGCTCCAAGATAAACTACAATAAATACAAGGAAAGGGATAAGAGCGCTTCCTCTTGCTTTTTTGGTCATATTGTTTTCACTCATTATAATGCCTCCTCTTTTTGTTTTACATCTGACGTCTGACTTCTTTATAGTTTTATAGTAGCATTTTTGATTTATTCTTTCAAGTCATCAGACTTGTTTTCTACTATATTGTCAAAAAAATTTGATTTATTTATGCACTATATCTA
>CABPCX010000336.1 GCA_902406135.1 uncultured Eubacteriales bacterium | reverse complement strand
GCCCTTGCCTTTGACATTCAGATAAAGGACAGGGTGCCAAGGGAACCCCACGACAAACTTATGAAAAAAATAATTACCGAAAAAAGAATAATAACCGTACTATAAACAGGAGGGGAAATATATGAGCAGACTCATTGAAATGGGACAGGCGGCAAAGGACGCATCTGTAGTGCTGGCCACCCTTAAGACACAGGAAAAAAACAGAGCCTTAACAGCTTCAGCTGAGGCCCTTGAAAAAAATATAGACAGAGTTTTGGAAGCAAACAAAAAAGATGTGGACGCCGCTGTTGCAAACGGCATTAAGGGAGCGTTTATCGACAGACTTACACTTACGGAAGCAAGGGTCCTTGAAATGGCTAAGGGCTTAAGGGACGTTGCTAAGTTAGACGACCCCATAGGTGAAGTGCTCTATATGAAGACCCTTGACAACGGCCTTATAATCGGCCAGAAAAGAGTTCCCATGGGAGTTATCGGAATAATATTTGAGGCCAGACCCAATGTAACTGCCGATGCTTTCGGCCTCTGCCTTAAAGCAGGAAGCGCCACAATCCTCAGGGGAGGAAAAGAAGCCTTTAATTCAAATACAACTATAGTTAATATATTCAGAGAAGCCCTTGAAAATATAGGACTTCCCAAGGACTGCGTGCAGATGGTGGAAGATACCAGCAGAGAGACTGCCACAGAGATGATGAGATTAAACGGCTATATAGATGTACTTATCCCCAGAGGCGGAGCGGGACTTATCCAGTCTGTTGTATTAAACAGTACTGTACCCGTAATAGAGACAGGTACAGGAAACTGCCATACATACGTTGACGAAAGTGCAGACTTGGATATGGCTGTAAAAATAGTAATAAACGCAAAGACCCAGAGACCCGGAGTATGTAACGCCTGCGAAAGCCTTCTTGTGCATGAAGCTATAGCCGATAAATTCATACCCATGGTAACAAAGGCTCTTAAAGAGAAAAATGTCGAAATAAGAGGAGACAAAAAATTCATCGATGAGGGCGGAGCGGTGCCTGCAAATGACGACGACTGGGGGACAGAATATAATGACCTTATAATATCCGCCAGGGTTGTAAAGGATATGGACGAAGCCATTGAGCACATAAGAAGATACGGTACAAAACATTCGGAATGTATCGTTACGGAAAACTATAGCAATGCCCAGAGATTTTTAAATGAAGTGGACGCGGCGGCTGTATATGTAAATGCGTCTACAAGATTTACCGACGGCGGACAGTTTGGATTTGGTGCGGAAATAGGTATAAGCACCCAGAAACTTCACGCAAGGGGACCCATGGGACTTAAGGAAATAACCACTACCAAATATATAATTTACGGAAACGGACAGATAAGATAATGAATAAAATCAATTATCAAAAAGAGCTTGAAAAGATAGTAGAAAAAAACGGAGAAAACAAGCCGAAACTTCTGCTTCATAGCTGCTGCGCACCATGCAGCAGCTATGTGCTTGAATATATCAGCAGATATTTTGATATAACGGTATTTTACTTTAATCCCAATATTTCTCCAAAGGAAGAATATGAAAAAAGGGTAAAGGAGGTAAAAAGGCTTATCAGCGAGATGCCGTCCTGTACGGAAGTAAAATTCATAGAGGGGAGATATGAACCTTCGGAATTTTTTGAAGCCGCAAAGGGACTTGAAAATGCACCCGAAGGCGGAGAAAGATGCCTTAAGTGTTTTGAGCTCCGTTTGAATGAGGCCGCAAAATGTGCGGCTGATATTGGGGCAGAGTACGTATGCACTACACTCACCATAAGTCCCCTTAAAAATGCCGATAACCTCAACAGGATAGGAGAAGAGGCCGCCAAAAAATACGGTGTTAAATGGCTTCCTTCGGATTTTAAAAAGAAAAACGGTTATAAACGCTCCATAGAGCTGTCAAAGGAATATGATTTGTTCAGGCAGAATTAC
>CABPCX010000335.1 GCA_902406135.1 uncultured Eubacteriales bacterium | reverse complement strand
GAAAGTTCCTTCCTTGCTCCGTTATAGAGCATTACCACTCCATAGCCGCCGCTTCCCGGATTTCCTGAGCAGGCTCCGTCCGTATATATATCAACTGTTTTTATTTCCGCCGCCTCCATTCAGGATTTTCTCCCCTACTATAAGGTCATCGGGGGTAGTTATCTTTATATTGTCGTAGCTTCCTTCCGTTCTTTTAACGGATATTCCGTCATTCTCAGCCAGTGACGCATCATCGGTTCCGAATACGCCCTTTTCAAAAGCTCTTTCATAGGCCTTTAATATAATTTCTTTTCTAAAAGTCTGGGGTGTCTGGATATTATATACACAGTTTCTGTCGGGCGTATATTCCACAAAGCCCTTATCCGTACATATCTTTACGGTATCCTTTGACTTAACTCCCACTGCGCAGGCTCCGTATTCCGCCGCATCGTCAATAGACGCATTTATTATTTCTTCCGTAACAAAGGGTCTTACGCCGTCATGAATCAGTACGATGCCGCATCTTTCATCAAGGCTTTTAAGTCCGTTATACACGGATTCATACCTTTCTTTTCCGCCCAGCACATATTTTATTGTCTTTTCCTTTTCAAGTTCCTTTAACAGCCTTCTGCATTCCTCAAGTCCGCTCTTGGATGAAACGATTATTATCTCATTAATGGACTTACAGCCGCTGAAAACAGCGGCTGTTCTTCCAATAATCGTTTTTCCGCATAACTCAAGAAACTGTTTTGGCCTGTCTGCTCCCATTCTTTTTCCGCTTCCCGCAGCAACAATGACAGCCGAACAAAACAAATTTTCTCTTTTCATGCTTTTACTCACTCTTTATTTTAGTAAATATCATTCTACCGGCAGAAGTCTGGAGAACACTTGTAACAACAACTTCAAGGGTCTCTCCTATACGTCTTGAACCGCCTTCAACTACTATCATGGTTCCGTCGTTCAAATACGCTATGCCCTGTCCGTTTTCCTTGCCGGCTTTTATTATTGTAACGGTCATTTCCTCGCCGGGAAGAAGCATCGGTTTAACGGCATTGGCCAGCTCATTTATATTGAGCACCTTTACGCCTCTTACTTCGGCTACTTTATTGAGATTGTAATCATTTGTTACAACATAGGCATCCATCTTTTCAGCCATTTTGAGAAGCTTTGAGTCAACCTCAAGCTTTTCCTTTGTGTTGAATTCCTTTATGATTACAGGCACTTCCAGCTGTTTCTGTATCTCGTTGAGTATGTCAAGACCTCTTCTTCCTCTGTTTCTTTTGAGAGCGTCTGAAGAATCCGCAATATGTCTTAATTCATCAAGGACAAATGTTGGAATAACTATTTTGCCTTCAATAAATCCCGTATGAAGAAGGTCCAGTATCCTGCCGTCTATTATGACACTCGTATCAAGTATTTTAGGTCTTCCGGCCGAAACCTTGGTCTGACTGGATTTAAACATGGGCATGTCCAGCTCGTCCCTCTTTTTTGTAGCAACACGGTAGCCTAAAACACCAAGGGTTATGTTAAGAATAACCGTTATTCCTGTTCCTACTATTCCGTAGCCGTTTAAAGCCACACCTATAAGGTTAGCTATTATAAGACCGATAACAACTCCGGCTACTCCTGTTATGAGTTCTTTTATATCCATTTTGACGAGCTTGCCTTCTGCCACACCCAGCTGTTTCATAATCGCGTCAGCGGCAACGTCAGAGAATAATATAAAATAAATGATTCCGATAAAAATACCAACGAGGACAACAGCGTAATCGGCTACATACTGCTGTATACCCCAAATGTTATTATTATAAAGTGCATATAAAAGACCTACCGCAACAGTCATAACAACAAGAGTGATGACATACCTGAATATCTTTTTTATCATCGTTTCACCTCCTTTTTTATTTAAAACATTTTTTTGTACTGCCCTGCGGAACACTAAAAATCCCCGACAAAAATTAATATT
>CABPCX010000334.1 GCA_902406135.1 uncultured Eubacteriales bacterium | reverse complement strand
CCGGACACCTTTTAATTTGGCAGCTGCGATCCCTTCCGCCTGCCTCTGTTTTATATTGCTTCGCTCATTTTCCGCCACAAATGACAATACCTGAAGCACTATATCGCTCAAAAAGGTTCCCATCAGGTCCTTTCCCCGTCTTGTATCCAAAAGGGGCATTTCCAAAACAACTATGTCAATCCCCCTTTCCTTGGTGAGTATTCTCCACTGTTCCAGTATTTCGCTGTAGTTTCTCCCAAGGCGGTCTATGCTTTTGATGTAAAGCAGGTCATTTTTCCTTAATTCCCTTACCATTTTCTTATACTGTGGACGCTGAAAGTCCTTACCCGACTGCTTATCCATAAATATCCTGTCTAAATTTACATCCAGTTCCTTCATGGCGATAAGCTGCCTTTCCTCATTCTGGTCCTTTGCACTGACTCGAATATAACCATATTTTTTACTCATAGGCTTCTCCTTTCTTTTTTCATTAAATTTGTTCAACATACATTTTTTGTTATTATACAGTGTTTTATGCTGTCCAAAATTAGACTATAAAAAATATGGTTTTAGTAAAAAAATATTGAAAATATTCAGGATTTTTTTATCCGTACATAAAAAGCCCGCCTATACAGATATATAAATCCGCATGGACGGGCCTGGTTTTGCCAAACATTCAGTATTTTATTTTTTCAGGGAATTTTCTTCTATATAATCTTCAAACAGTTTCCATACCTTCTGCTCCAAAGGGTGGGTATTGAACCGCCTTCTGTCGTACAGCTCGGCCATTCTTTCGGCCCTTATTTCAGCGGCTCTGTGGGATACGGCACATATTTTTTCTATTTCGTCCGCACTCTTTACCCCAAGGCCGTAAAGCACCACCGCAGGCATAAGCAGGTCTCTGGCAAAAATACCTGCCTCATATTCAACGGCCTTTCTGTCCCGGGTCTCGCCGCTTCTTAAAAGCCACAGGCCTATTCCCTTTGCCATGGAAAATCTTATGCTTCCCTTATCCTCTGTTTCGGTATTTACAAAAACAGTTTTTCTGCCGTTTACTATGCCGACGGATACTCTGCCTTTCAGGGCTTTTTCGGATACAAGGCCTTCTTCTCTTGCTTTTTTAAAGGAAGTTATGGTTATGCCGCACAAGGCGGCTACTTTATCAATGGCGACGGGAAGCGAGGAAATGCCGCATTTTATAAGCATTTCCCAGGCCAGGTCCCTTCCTCTTTTGTAATCGTCATAACTTCCCATATAATCATTCCTCAGTCAAAGATTCAAGTCCGATAAGCGCCGCTCCTATGGCTCCACAGAGCTGGGCGTCTTCGGATATGAACAGTTTTGCTCCCAGTTTTTCCTCGATGGCCGCCACAATGCCTTTATTTCTTGCCACTCCGCCGGTCATTATATATTCTTTCTCGCCGCCAAGACGTTTTACAAGGGAAACGGTCTTGCCAGCAACGGAATTATTAAGGCCATGGATTATATCCGCAGGGGGTGTATCCTGGGCTACCAGTGACACTACTTCCGATTCCGCAAATACGGTGCACATATTTGATATAACAACATCGTTTTTCCACTTAAGTCCCAGCTCTCCCATTTCATCAAGGGTAAGCTCCATGGTCCTTGCCATCATATCCAGGAATCGTCCCGTGCCTGCCGCACATTTATCATTCATAACAAAGCTTAAAACCGCTCCGTTTTCATCTATTCTTATGGCCTTGGAATCCTGTCCGCCGATATCGATTACGGTCCTTGCCGCAGGGTTCAGATAATGGGCTCCCTTGGCATGGCATGTTATCTCCGTTACCGATGACTCTCCAAAGCTTATGTTTTCTCTGCCGTAGCCCGTTGTTACCGTAAGGGTCAGGTCGCTTTCTTCTATGCCTGCCTCACTGAGGGCTGCCGCAAGGGCCTTTTTAGCTCCGTTTGTGGCTCCTGAGCCTGTGGGTACTATGGCCTTTCCTATTATCTTTGCATCTTTATCCATTATTACGGCGTCAGTAC
>CABPCX010000333.1 GCA_902406135.1 uncultured Eubacteriales bacterium | reverse complement strand
TATTTTTTTCCTTTTCCCCTTAAGCTCGATAAGGACAAATTTCCTGACACAAATATATTTATGCATGTCAGAAATACGGCTGATTTATGCCGTATGATAGACGACAATGAGATAGATTTTGCCATTGTTGAAGGCTACGTACAAAAGAGCGATTATTCTTATCTTTTATACAGGTCCGAAAAATATCTGCCTGTGTGCTCGGCGTCCTTTGATATAACCGATAAAGTCAAAAAAATGTCCGACCTTCTTGCCTTTCCCCTTCTCATAAGAGAAAAAGGTTCAGGAAACAGAGATATCATCGTGCGAAGCCTAAGCAGATACAATCTTTCTCCCGAGGACTTTCAAAGCATCATAGAAATAAACGATATCCAGGCAATAAAGGCCATGATAGCCCAGGGAATCGGCATTGGTTTTATGTACCATTCGGCCGTAAAAGATGATATAGCTGCAGGAAAACTTAAGGAAATTCCCCTTGATGACTTTGACGAATCCCACGAATTTACGTTTATATGGAGAAAAAACAGCATTTATTCAGAGCAGTTTGAAAAACTGTTTGAACTGCTGAAACCCAGGTAAAAAGAAAAAGGGAAGTCTTTTGCCTTCCCAATACCATCTAATTTATTATAGTAAATCAAAATTTTCTTCCGCTTAAAAATGCGTATACCGGATTTTATATTTTCTTACTGAAATTTAGAATCCACACTTTATATCAAATAATATGTGTTATAATGGGGCTTATGCCCATTAATATTTTTGTTATAGAATCAAACTTTTCCTGGCTGTCATAGATTTCTGTTTCTGATCTATTTATATTTTCTTCAGCGGCCTTTTCATTTTCGCTGTCTTCAGATGTAAGGCCTAATTTCTGCTTTTTATACTTTCCATAAGCTAAAACATCATCAAGGGTATATGTAATTTCCATTGACTCAAAATCATCAGAAGATAAAAGCTCACTTGTTATACCATATCTGCCGTCAAGGAATTCCATATCGATGTCATCAAGATCAAATGCAAAAAGCGTATCTATCTCATCAAAAAATTCAAGCTTAACATCCACTAAACCAACAAGGTTCATACCTTCTTCAATCTGCCCCTGTTCTGTTTCTACTTCAAAATAATAATCATAACCACTCTTAGGCATATCTATACGTCTTAATGTAAGCGTATGGGTTTCTTCCTTCTCTTTATCTTTTTCATCTTCTCTAACGCTGAGTTTCAGTTCCTGATTCATATATCTGGAATATTCTAAAACATCATCAAAAGTATACGTAATTTCTATTGACTCAAAATCATCGGAAAGCAGGATTTCCTTTGTAAGGCCAAATCTTCCATCCAAAAAGTTCATCTTTATGTCCTTATCAGGAATAACAAAAAGTTTATCTTCTTCATCAAAACGGTCAAGAGGTATGACTCCAACACCCATAATATTCATACCTTCTTCGATTTGTCCCGGCTCTGTCTCTACTTCCCAATAATAGTCATGATACTCTGTCGGATCATCTATACGTCTTAATATAAGTGTATGAGTTTCTTCATTTGTATCCGAATCAGCCGCAAATGCTAAATTTGAACCTGTTACTGTAAGCATTAATACTGTTAAAAGGAAAAATACTCGCTTCATATTATACCTCCTTAAAAATATAAATGACACATTACATAGTTATATATTATATGTTATAATTATATATACCCTGTTTGAGCAGAATCTGTGTGTCCGGCACTGTCTGTTATTTCATTCGGGGTATTTTTTATGTTCTCTGATATTTTCGCCTCCTTTCAGTTTTAAGTTTTGTTTCCCTCCTTTCATTGTAAATTATAGTAAGGCTGTTATACTAGAAATAACAATACCTCAATGTGGACAATTTTCATAGTCGACTGCATTTATTTTTTCACCCATTAATATCTTTCCACATATGGTACATTTTTCTGCAGCATATATATATACAGTACATGAACCATCACTGTGTTTGACATGTTTATCAACATTTATTT
>CABPCX010000332.1 GCA_902406135.1 uncultured Eubacteriales bacterium | reverse complement strand
CTCTTACATAGGTACAAAATCTATATTTTATACCCTTCTCTTCCATTATATCGCCTGCTTCAGACAGTCTCCATCCTTCTGCCTCATCAAGATTTTCTATAAAAGTATCCGCCTCAAAAGAATCATAAAATCTTGTTATATAGGCAGTATCACAGTATTTAAGGAGCTCTGCATAAACGGAAGCTCCTCCGATTACATAAAGGGAGTCACTGTCATATTTTTTAACGTATTCCAAAAGCTCATCCACGGAATGTACCACAGAAGCACCTTCAGCCGTAAAGTCTTTATTTGAAGTTATTATGATATTCTCCCTGTCCTTAAGCGGCTTTTTGCCTGGAAAGGTTTCAAGGGTCTTTCTTCCTAAAATAACCACATTCCCTACGGTCTTGCTTTTAAAAAACTTCATATCTCCTGAAACGTGCGCCAGAAGCTGTCCTTTATATCCTATGGCCCAGTTATTGTCGGCCGAAGCTATCATCTTCATAAGATTACCCCTTTGTTATATAGTCTTCCGGTCTTTCATCTATGGCACCGAAGGAATAAAGTATGGCATTTACTATTCTTTCCGATGCGTTTCCGTCTCCGAAAGGATTTTTTGCCACAGCCATTTTTTCATACTCGGCAGGGTCATCAAGAAGCTGTCTTGCCATTGAATATACTGTCTCAAGGTCTGTGCCTGCAAGTTTAAGAGTGCCTGCTTCAACGCCCTCAGGTCTTTCCGTTACGTTTCTGAGTACCAGTACGGGCTTGCCCATGGAAGGCACTTCTTCCTGAAGTCCGCCTGAATCGGTCATAACCATAAATGAACGATTCATAAGATTGTGCATATCCCTGAGATCCAGAGGGTCCAGCAGGTGTATTCTGCCATGGCCGCCAAGAATGTTATGGACGGGACCTGATACGGCAGGATTTTTATGCACGGCATAAACTATCTCCACATTGTCATAATCATCGGCTATTCTTCTTAAGGCCTTGCATATGTTTGCAAGGGGCTCGCCGAGATTTTCACGTCTGTGGGCTGTTACTGTTATAACTTTTCTATGTTTATAGTCTATTTTGTTGAGCTCGTCCACAGTAAACACATATCCGTCATCAATGGTGGTTTTCAGCGCGTCAATGGCTGTGTTGCCCGTTATAAAAATTCCATTCTCATCAACATTTTCCTTAAGAAGGTTTTCCTTTGCCATCTTTGTCGGTGAAAAATGAAGGTCAGCCATGGCTCCCGTGAGCTTTCTGTTCATTTCTTCGGGGAAGGGCTGATATTTATCATAGGTTCTGAGTCCTGCCTCAACATGGCCTATTTTTGTCTGGTTGTAGAATGCAGCCAGTGATGCAGCAAATGTTGTTGAAGTGTCTCCATGCACAAGAACAATGTCAGGTTTTACATTTCTTATTACCTCACCTATTCCCTGGAGGGCCCTTACGGTTATATCCTCAAGGGTCTGTCCTGCCTTCATTATATTCAGGTCATAGTCAGGAACAATATTAAAATCTCTGAGCACCTGGTCCAGCATTTCCCTATGCTGAGCGGTTACACATACTATGCTTTCGGTTTTCTCTTCTTTTTCAAGCGCTTTCACAAGAGGTGCCATTTTTATGGCTTCGGGTCTTGTACCGAAAACGCTCATAACTTTTATTTTCTCCATAGATTTTCTCTCCGTTTTATATTATACTGTCATATCTATTTGACCAATAGTTTAAAGAATTATAAAAATCCAACTATATGATACCACAAAAGCCTCCCATAGCATAGCATAAAAAATATAAAAGCCTCTATCCGACCGTTTTATGCATAAATCCTGCCCCACAGAAAAAAGGCCGTAAAAACTTTACGGCCTTTTTGTAAATCACATTTTTTCTATTGTTTCCATTATGTAGTCTGTAACTTCGGCTCCTGTAGCACCTGTGTCACGTCCTGTTGTATATATCTTTCTTTCTGTCTGTGTGCATATATCAAGGGCTTTTTCAAGCTTATCAGCCTTTTCAGCATATCCGATA
>CABPCX010000331.1 GCA_902406135.1 uncultured Eubacteriales bacterium | reverse complement strand
GGCCAGAATAAGGGCCTTCTTTTTTATCCGCCTGTTTTTGTTTATGTCTATTATGTACGCCGCAGTATAGTTTACGGCTATGATGAATACTATCAGAAGAATAAGGTACGGATTCCAGGCCATATAAAAAATACAGCTCGCCGCCAGCAGAAGTATCCATCTGATTTTATATGGTATTATGAAATAGCCTATAAATACTATGGCAAAAAATACAAGGAAATCAAAAGAATTGAATAACATATTTAACCTCTTAAATAATCATTTGTTATAGATTATAGTTTATAAAATACCGAAACGCAACCTTGTTATGCTTTTATGAATGTGTTAAAATGGTTCTGTTGTATTATAGGTAAAGATAGATTTTATTGTCAGTGGTGAACATTATGATATCCGCATCGGTGGAAAACAAAAAACAGTTTATGTCAATGCTTCTTAAGGACGATACCTTTGATAAGTTCCTTGTAAGGAGCATTTCTCTGCGTACATCCGTAACATACGATATAGACTGTACTTTAAATAAAGACTGGTTTGACAGCGAGGAGGCAGAAAACCTGGAAAAATACTCCTCCTGGGCAGATATGAGGCCGATAGTTTTTAATCTCATAAAGGGCAAAAGACTTCCGGGATATATGAAAATAGTTCTTTCTGCTGCTCCTGATGCTGCAGAGCAGATACATAAAAATGCGGCTGCCCTGTTTATCAACATACTTTTTGAAAACAATATGCTTTATATAACCGGCGGATGCTCTCAGAAGGTTTTCTCTCTGGATAAGACCCTCGAGCAGACCTGGGACGAAACCATACAAAAATTTTTCAAACGCTGCGGCATAATTCTTGAGCTTCAATAGTCAGACTTTTCAGGTATTACAGAAAACATTATTCTGTGATACCATTTTTATTTTGCTGGCTTTTATTAAAAAACCATTAGTTTTATTTAATTTGTCACACCAATAAATCCTATGCTATAATATTTTTTATAAAAAATGCAATTATTACAAAAAAGAGGTAATTCCTATGAGAAAAACAGTAACAGACAGACCTCTGGCTCCCGCTGTCACAGTGGGCATACCCAGGGCAATGCTTTATTACCGATATGAGATATTATGGAAAAACTTTTTCTCGGCCCTTGGCGTAAAATGCGTCATAAGCCCTCAGACAAATAAAGAGATTATAAAGGAAGGAACAGCCGTATCCATAGATGAAGCCTGTCTTTCCACAAAAATATTTATGGGCCACGTAAAAGCTCTTATCGGAAAATGCGACTACATACTAATACCGCGAGTGAGCAATTTTGGACTAAAGAGAAATATGTGTACTAAATTTGAAGCGCTTTACGATATTGCCTCAAATGCTTTCAGACAGAGCGGCCAGCGTTTTATTTCGTATAACATAGATTATCTTAAAAATCTTACGGAAGAAAAAGCCTTCGTTTCCCTTGGTGAAGAACTTGGATTTCCAAGAAAACAGGTCATTGCTTCATACAAAGCTGCAAAAAAAGCGGAAAGCGACTATTTGAAAAACCAGATTAAACTCCAGGAGTCCATGTTTAAGAAGGACGGTCTGAAAATACTTATCGTATCCCACAGCTATGTGGAGATGGACCCCTATATCGGAAAGCCCGTTACCAGCTATCTTAAAAAGATGGGCGCCATCCCTGTTTATGCCGACCTTTTCGACAGAAAGGACTGCATTAAACAGAGTGTTAAAGTTTCTCCTACCCTTAAATGGGAATTCAGCCGTGAGGCGGTAGGCGGCATAGCCCTTAACAAAAACAGGATAGACGGAATAATACTTATGTCAGCTTTCCCCTGCGGACCCGATTCAATGGTTAACGAAATGATAATAAGAAAGTTCAAAGGCATACCCATACTTAATATAGTCCTTGACGACCAGGACGGTACCGCCGGCCTTGAAACACGACTTGAAAGCTTTATAGATATTCTTAAATTCAAGGGAGGCGAACTTTAATGCATTCAAATAAAAAAGTTACATTTCCTGAATATAATCATT
>CABPCX010000330.1 GCA_902406135.1 uncultured Eubacteriales bacterium | reverse complement strand
GGTAAAGGGACGTTTTAAGCATATCGTATGGCTTAATCCCGGAAATATGAATTATATGCCGGGCAATTACTGGAGAGAGACCTTAGGAATACTTATGGAAGAATTTGATATGTATCCACTTAGCGTAAGCGGTCTTGAAAGTGCCCTTAAAAAACTTATATCATCTAAATAACAAAAACCCCTCCGGGACAATCCGGAGGGGTTTTATTTTTATATTATTTAGCAGCTTCTTTGCTCTCGTTTTCTTTTTTAATAGTTGCGTAAACCGTTTCTCCATGGGGAATGTGGTTTGCGATTTTTTTGTAAATAAGGAATGTAACGAATGAGTTTACACCGGCCTTTATGATGTTAAAGGGGATTATGATAGGCACTATCATTTTTAAAACAGCGTCTCTGGGAGTACCCATAAAAAGAGGTGTAAATACGATATTCCATACGCACATCATAATTACCATAACTATTGAACCCACAATAAGAGCTTTAACGGCTGTTTTTTTGCTTCTGTTTCTCTTATAAATATTACCGGCTACAATAGTGAAAAATCCTGTGGCGAAAATATGCATCATAACACCGATGATTCCGCTCTGGGCACTTACCGTAAATCCCTGGATAAATGATACGATAACAGTAAGAATGAAACCGCTCAAAGGTCCGTAAAGGAAAGTGCAGATGAAGATGGGAATATCCGCAGGGTCATATTCAAGGAATGATGCTGCCGGGAAAATAGGGAAGTGTATGAGATACACAAGTATAATAGATACCGCAGCCATCATACCCATTGTAGTAAGTTTTCTTAATTGTGCTGATCTTTCCATTTTTAAATCCTCCTGAAATTATGCTTAAAAAATTATGTTTAGGACATTAAAAAAACGCGTCTGAAAAGTTTCAGGACACGCAAAAAAGACAAGAACATATAAAAATCATAGTTCCTTTATCCGGACTATACCGTCGGTTCGGGAATCTAACCCAAATCAGCTTTTTTATAAAGCTCTCGGACTCAAGCATACAAGTGCTTTTTACCGCCGGTGAGGAATTTCGCCTCGCCCTAAAACTGATATCAGTATAATGCCGTTTATGTCGAAAGTCAATAGCTTGTGCTTGTATTGGATAAATCTATGTGATATATTGTAAAAAATCGTTGTTTATGGGGGAATCAAAATTGGAGCTGTTTTTTACTATAATGAGCAAGCTTGTCATTCTTATGATTTATATAGCCATTGGCTATGGGGCAAAGAAGCTTAAAATACTGAGCGACGAATTTTCGGACGGCATAGTAAAGCTTCTGCTCTTCATATCACTGCCTGCTCTTATACTTAATATTTTTCTTACATCCTTTGACAGGACGATGATATCCCAGGGAATAGCGATGCTTATAATAAGTTTTGGCATATACATCATTTCCACTCCTTTAGGATATCTCACGGCAAGACTTATGAAGCTCAAAAGAGAACAGATAGGAGTCACCACATTTGCCGTAACATTTCCCAATTATACCTTTATAGGAATACCGGTGCTTACATCAATACTCGGCGAGCAGGTCCTTATGAATGCATCATTTGGAAACCTTGCCTGCAGTATATCCGTATATACCATAGGAATGCTCACCATATCCAAATTCGGAACGGAAACGAAGGAAAAGGGCGGTCTCAGGCTTATGGCTGAAAAGATGTCAAAAATGCCTGTAAACTATGCTCTTTTGGGCGGTCTTATACTGGCTCTTTTAAATGTCCATCCGCCTCAGCCTATAACCGATACTTTAAGCGGCCTTGCCAATCTTACAACACCTATGGCAATGATATACATAGGAGCTACCCTTACAAAAAATAATCCCAAAGAGATAATTGGAGACTGGAGAGTATACATAACCGCAGTTATGAGGCTTATAGTAATACCCCTTGCCATATATTATATCGGCAGAATATTCATAACAGACAAAATGTTCCTTAATACTCTTGTTGTGGGAGCGGCCATACCGACAGCCAGTTTCTGTGCGCTGTTTGCCAAGGAGTTTG
>CABPCX010000329.1 GCA_902406135.1 uncultured Eubacteriales bacterium | reverse complement strand
TAAGCTCTATAAGCTCTTCATTAACTATCTTTATTACCTGCTGTCCGGGTGTAAGGCTTTCCAAAACCTCACTTCCGACAGCTCTCTCATTTACCCTGTTTACGAACTGTTTTACTATCTTATAGTTGACGTCCGCCTCAAGAAGAGCTATCTTTACTTCTCTCATGGCGTCCTTGACGTCTTTTTCAGTCAGCTTGCCTTTGCTCCTGAGCTGCTTAAATACGGATTGCAGCTTATCGGACAAATTTTCAAAAGCCATATATTATCCTCCATTAAAAGCGGTTGTAGCAAATCATTATTCCGTTATCTCGTCAACTGCCTGTCGTATCTGCTCGGCTATTTCCAATGCGTTCTCAGAAAGTTCGCTTTTCTTCTCGAGTTCATCTATCAGTTTTCTTATTCTTACTGCCGAGCTTTTATTCGCCATAAATCTTTCCACAAGCCTGAGTTTTTCCTCATAGTCCGAAAGTATCTTTTCCGTCCTTTTGAGCTGGTCCCTCACAGCCTGGCGGCTTATCTCAAGCTCTCCCGCTATTTCCGAAAGCGACATATCGTTCTGATAAAAAAGTTCATATATTTCCTTCTGCTTATCAGTAAGTAGTTCTCCGTAAAAATCATATAGCAGAGTCGTTTTTAAAATATCCACAATACTCACTCCCGTGTAAAGCTTTTTTACTTTACCTGTGATATTCTAATACAGATAAGCACCTTTGTCAAGTATTTTTACTTTACATTTAAAAATTTTTATTTTAAGGCTTAATTTCCTTAAAATACGGGCTTTTCAAAAGAAAAACCGGTTTAAAAAAACCGGTTATAATATATCTTCAGCCTTCATTTTCTCAAATTCAGCTTGTCTGATTTTATCGTATTTTTCTCTTCCTGTGCTCCAATCTCCAAAAAATATGGTATTAAGAATAATAAAAGGGAAAACATAATGCAGCTCAAAGGGCACTATCTCTGCCGTAAAGATACATACAGTACCTATTAATATAAACATAGGAATTATACCACCCCAGAGAGGGTTTTTAAACCTAGTACATAAAATATTTTCTACAGCCATTAATATTATGGCTATTATAAATCCGATAACTATTGTAAGCATTATAAAGCTCCTCCTTAAATATCCTTTACTTTCATTTTAGCAATTTCTTTTTTCCTTGCCGACTGCTGACCTTCAGCCCACATCATTAATATCATTAAAGTGGGAAAAACAATTACCTTCCAGTCTTCTGCAAAATTCACTTTTCCGCTTATGAATGAAATTATATTCAATATAATCCATATAAGCGGTACTATGCCTCCTAAATACCAGTATTTAGGACTTCTTCGGCAAGCCCAGTAGTGAAACACTACGACTATTATAGCAATAATCAAGCTAAAAGCAATATCCATATTTTTTTCCTCCATCAAATATCTTTGGCTTTCATACGCCTAAGTTCCATCTCTCTAATCTGGCGGCGTCCGTCTATCCAAAGAAAGATCTCCAAAGTTATAATTATCACGCAGGGCAGTACAGACTTTACAGAAATAGAAATATCCTTTATAAAATATAACACGGAGATAACTATTATTGTAAGCAGCGGAACAACAGCCCCCAGATACCAGTTCTTTCTGACGCTCATATATTTCTGGCTTCCGGATATAATCAGCGTTATAACGATTGTTATAATTATTTTTGCAAATTCAGACAGCATCAATATTACTTCCTCTCTTCTTTATATTTATCAATTATAAGTTTTGCCGTTTCAAGATCAATTTTTGAATCCACTGCCAGGCCCTTTATAAATGTCAGAAAAGGTTCTTCCTCCTTCTGGCTGCTAATCTCTATTTTCTGTATGAGTTTATCAAGTCTGAGCCTGACGGTGGGATATGATACGTCATACATCTTTGCTATTTCCTTCAGTGAGCCCGACTTTAAAACGAAATTTTTCATAAAGTTTGCGTCCTCTGTCTCCAGCTCAAGAATCCAGCGTGGTATTTTATCTATGTCCATTTTAAGTTTCCTTTCTCTTTATTTTTAATTATATTTAGTATA
>CABPCX010000328.1 GCA_902406135.1 uncultured Eubacteriales bacterium | reverse complement strand
CACTGTTTCCGATATTGACAGGACTGCCAAATTCAAGAAGCGAATTTCTTATATCCGCATCAATGGGGTGGGTAGCGGCAAATATGGATACCCTTGGTGCAATAAAGACATTGTTTCCTATGGTAACATTACACACATCAAGTATTATGCAGTCAAAATTTATATAAACATTATCGCCCAGGGCTATATTTGAGCCGTAATCGCAGTAAAAAGGAGGTTCAATATAAATGTTTCTGCCGCATTTTTTGAACAGCTTTTTTAAAATATCTTCCCTGCGCTCAAGCTCAGTAGGGGCGGTGGAATTGTATTCGGCAGCCAGACTGCGGGCAGTATTCCTTTCTTCTGTCAGGTCTTTATCACTGGCTTTATAATACATTCCCAAGAGCATTTTTTCTTTTTCTGTCATAGGAGCCCTCCTTTTTATAAAAAGTTGTATTAAAGACGAAGCCCTTTACCGCATCCCGAAGGACCGACGATACTTATAAATTCACCCTTTTCAACGCTGAAAGAAATATCTTTTAAGGCTTCCGTTTCGCCGTCGAGACTATGATAATTAAAGCAGACATTTTCAGCTTCAACTATAGGCTTCAACATTAATACCTCCCATTTTTAAGTTTCTATATTATATTTATCAGCGCATTCATTGGTTACACTCCGCTTAAATCAAAGAGGGGAGTGTATTTTGACGAAGCAGATGATTTTTCCTGCATATATCCGTTTTTTAGGCCAATTTCAAAAAAGTGGTCAATAACCCTTGTGTATTCAAGGGACATCAGTCTTCTGTTGATTTCCTTAAATTCTGAAGCTTTGTAAACAGGCACATACTGATTAAGAATAGAAACGCAGGCTTCTTCTCCTATTTCAGACCTTATCCAGTCAAGTATTTTAAAAGAATCACTTTTGCATGAAGGCAGTACCAGATGGCGTATTATAACTCCCTTTTTAAGCATACCGTTTTCATCAAATATATTTTCACCCGTCTGGCGGTACATTTCCTTTACTGCTTCCGAGGCACGGAGAAAATAGTCGGGAGCTTTGGAATATTTGGACGAAAGTTCTTCGGAATAGTATTTGATGTCAGGCAAATATATATCAACTATTCCTTCAAGCATTTTTATGGTCTCTACGCTTTCGTATCCGCCGGAGTTATAAACAACCGGTATTTTAAGGCCGTTTGCTCTGGCCCTTTGGACGGCTTCAACAATTGAAGGAGTAAAATGCACACCTGTTACAAGATTTATATTATGTACTCCCGCTGCCTGGCGTTCAAGCATTATTTCGGAAAGTCTTTCGACACTTATTGTTTTTCCGAAATTTTCTGAGCTTATATCATGGTTTTGGCAAAATACACATCTCAGATTACATCCTGAAAAAAATATGGTGCCTGAGCCATTTGTGCCGCTTATGGGAGGTTCTTCCCACATATGTACTGAGGCAAGGGCCGCGGTTATATCCGATGTCATTCCGCAGTAGCCGGTTTTGCCTGAAGTTCGGTCAACACGGCAGTTTCTGGGGCAGAGGGTACAGTTTTCATATAGATTCATCATAAACACCTCGCTGACATTATAACAGATATTTTGTTATGTGTGCAAACCATATAAAAGCGTAAAACAAATAATAGGCATATAGATTTTTAAACAGATATTTTGTCTTACCCCCTGGGTACCGGGCTTGTAACAGATGGATTTTGGTATAAAAAATACCTGTATACTAATCAAAAAAATTATTGTATAATTACGTCGTAAAATGTGAAAGGGGAGAGAAGCAGATGATAAAAACAAAAACCGAAACAGAGAAAGTTCTTAAAACCGATTGCATTATTTGTGACGCCTGCGGGAAAAAGATAGAAAAAAATAAATTTAATGAATTTGACGACTATTATCATATTGAAAAGGAATGGGGTTATCATTCCGATAAAGACGGAAGAAATGACAGTTTTGATATATGCAGTGAATGTTATGATAAGATGTTAAAGGCAATAGGTTTATAAAATATTTTGATAAATAAAAAAGTCCGGACAACCGGACTTTTTTTTAAATTATTTT
>CABPCX010000327.1 GCA_902406135.1 uncultured Eubacteriales bacterium | reverse complement strand
AAATTTTCTAAAGTATTATTATAATAACATAAGAAAAATTGGTACAACCAAAATTGAAATGGAGGAAACTGTGATGGAAAATAAGTTAGCACACGCAGCTGAAAGAAAGGCCTTTGAGATCATTGTGGATACAATGATAAAACAGATGGGCAAAAATCCTTCAAAAAGTATGACTCAGATCATAAATATGGCAGAAAAATTTATAGGAAACTCTTGGGCTCCGGAAGCTTATGATAAATTAAGAACAGCTTTTTCAAGTGAAGACAGTAAATGGGTTCATTTTGGAAAGAGACTTATTGAAGAAGTAGACCCGTTTGTTCTTAAACAGGCTTTTATGACACTTGGATACGAAGCAGGATTCCATGGATTCAGAACATGTCAGGAAATGAGCAAAAAATATGACTGCAATATTCCCTGGGTAATACTTATGGACCCCACAAGTGCCTGCAATATGCATTGCACAGGCTGCTGGGCTGCAGAATACGGCAACAAATATAATCTTACATACGAGGATTTGGACAGCATTATAACACAGGGCAAGGAACTTGGTATCCATGCTTATCTTATGACAGGCGGCGAACCACTCGTACGTAAAAAAGATATAATCAGACTTTGCGAAAAACATCAGGACTGTGCTTTCCACTGCTTTACAAACGGAACACTTATTGATGAAGAATTCTGTAAGGATATGCTTAGGGTAGGAAACTTTATGCCTTCAATAAGCATAGAAGGATTTGAAAACGAAAATGACGGCCGCCGCGGCGACGGACATTTTGAAAAAGTAATGCACGCTATGGACCTTCTTAAGAAGTATAAACTTCTCTTCGGAACATCCATCTGCTATACAAGCAAGAACTATAAGACAGTTACATCAGATGAATTCCTTGATATGATTATTGATAAGGGCGTAAGATATACATGGTATTTCCACTATATGCCCGTAGGAAACGAAGCATCAACAGACCTTCTTCTTACACCTGAACAGCGTGAATATATGTATCACAGAGTAAGAGAGATAAGAGGATGGGAAGGCGGAAAAGAAATCTTCGCCATTGACTTCCAGAATGACGGTGAATTCGTATCAGGATGTGTAGCCGGAGGAAGATGCTACTGCCATATCAACCCCATCGGAGATGTAGAGCCCTGCGTATTCATCCACTATTCAAGTGCAAACATTCACGAGAAATCACTTATCGAATGTTTACAGCAGCCGCTCTTTAAGGCTTACAGAGACGGACAGCCCTTCAATAGCAATCATCTTCAGCCTTGTCCCATGCTTGAAAATCCTGAAATACTTCAGAAACTCGTTCATGAGACCGGCGCTGTTTCAACAGACCTTCAGTCACCTGAAAGCTGTGAACATCTCTGCGGAAAATGCGTAGACTATGCTAAGAACTGGCAGCCTGTAGCCGAAAAACTTTGGGCAAAGACTCAGGAAGAAAAGGCAGCAAAAGCAGCTAAGTAATATTCTATATAATTAAAAATACAAAGGACGTGTAATTGCACGTCCTTTATTTTTGTGCAAATGGGCTTTATAAGAAAACCTAGTTGACTATAATGGTAGTTGGAAAAACGTTTATATGCCCGTAAAACAGGGCTTTTGAGATAGGCTGTGCATTTTATTTTAAAATATTTTATACCGATGAAACTTTTTAATAGTGTCAAACGTCTTATAGGTGTAAGACAAATAAATAAGATGCTGCAGCATCGAGAGGGTGGAAACAATATGAGCAGGAGAAAGCTCGTAGAGAACTTTATAAATGAAAATATAAACAGCGCATACAGATTTGCATTTACATATATGAAAAATCAGCATGACGCGGAGGATGTGGTGTCAGAAAGTATAATAAGAGCACTTAAAGCCGCAGACAGCGTAAAGGATCCGGAAAGGATAAAACCCTGGTTCTTCAGAATAGTGTCTAATACGGCTATAACACAGATAAAAAAGAAACAGAAAGTTGTTCCTTTTGAGAGTATGGAAAATGAAGATATATATGAGGATAGTTACAACATATCGGATCTCAATGAAATGATTGAAAAATTACC
>CABPCX010000326.1 GCA_902406135.1 uncultured Eubacteriales bacterium | reverse complement strand
CTTTACCGTCGGGACGTACATATCCCATAAATTCCATGTTCATTTCTCCTTTCAGACCATCTTATTCTTTCCAGTCGCCGCGTCCGCGCATACTGTCAAGGTTATGTACATGTACATACTCACCTTTTTTGATATCTTTTGTGGCGATACCGATTTCTTCGCCGTATTTGTTTATAAGTTCACCTTTTTTGATGTCCTTAACAGCGATTTTATGGCCGTAGGGTACATCTCCGATAACTTTAACTGTTTCAGCATTTCCTTTTTTGTCACGTACTTCTACTTCTGTTCCATCTGTGATGTTGTTAGCAAAAATAGTCGCAACGTTGTCAAGGTCATTAACTTTAAGAGCGATATTTATACTCATATCCGTTCCCCTTTCTTTATTTTATATCAATCCTTTACAGCAAGAACGCTGACACCATCAGGTATTACAACTACCTTAGCATCTTTGCCTTTAAGCTGGTAAGCAATCTCAAGAGCTTCATCAGGTGTTGATGCAGGTATCATGTTTGCCTTTTTAACCAGTTCATGGTCAAGGAATGTTGTTACAAGGATAAGTTTGTGTTTCTTAAGTATTCTTGAGTAAATCTGAGGGCACCACTGTTCTGCGATAGTTTCCTTTGAAGGAATCTTTGAAAGATATTCATCGATTTCATCGGGAGTTCCCATTGTTATAAGTCTTTCAAAGTTTGATCCTCCCATACCGTCACAGCATGAGCAGCACATAATGATTACACCGTCTTCACCGGCACATACTTCAGCTGTAGCTACAGCCTTAGGGCTCTGGTAAAGGTTCTGGTCAAGAGGATATCCTCCGTTTGATGTTACTACGATGTCTCCTGTTACAACAGGGCACTGTGACTGGCTTCTGATGAACTCTACGCCTTTTGCGTGAGCTTCTTCAAGGTCGCCGGCAAATGCTGCGATAACTTTCTTTTCAGCATCAAGAGCAACGTTAAGAATGAACTGTACGTTTACTGATCTTGCTGCAACTACCATATCTTTATGTATAGGGTTTCCTTCAAGAACACCAGTCTTTGAGTAAGGGCTTGCTATTGCTGTATAGCAGTGGTTCTCATTAACTGTTGTTGAGTTACATATACCAGGAAGGATACTCTTTCTTCCGCCTGAGAAACCTGCGAAGAAATGAGGCTCGATAAATCCTTCTGTTACAAGGAGGTCACAGTTAACAGCGATCTTATTGCAGAAGAATTCTGCGCCTGAAGGAAGGTCACATACTTTTTCAAACTGCTCAGGATCAAATGCGTTGTTTGCAACGATCTTTTCGTTATCAACGATAGCATCGCCAAACATATTTCTCTGTTCTTCCTCTGTTGTAGGTCTATGAAGGCCTGTAGCGATAAGAATTGTAATATCAGCGTCAGGATTTCCTTTTCTTATTTCCTTAAGAAGGATAGGAAGTGTAAGTTTGCTGGGAACTGCTCTTGTATGGTCGCTAGTAACGATAACGATCTTATTTTTTCCTACAGCAAGCTCTGAAAGCTTTTTGCTTCCGATGGGATTTGCAAGGGCTTCTTCAACAAGTTCAGCCTCTCCCTTGTCTGCTTTAAACTCGTGCATTTTAGCTGTTATTACAGCTGCAAGATTTTCCTCTGCTACATGGATATCGATGGTTTCTTTGTAGTACGGAATTTTTATTGTTTTCATAACAATTTCCTCCTTTTAGATATACGTATCTCGTTCCACTCCGTATGATGTATACATAATACATTTTTCTATTTTATTATACTACTATCCCCCCTCAAGTCAATAAAAATTTGTACTTAAAAATAAACTTTATACACATTAAACAATATGTTGTTCCCATATTAGTTCAATTCAACGAAATTTCTTATATATAAAAATCCCCTGCTCAGGCAGAACAAATCTATTATCGAGCAAGGGATACCGCGTCAAAGCGTACCCCGCTTCGACGTTATCTTATAAAGTTAGTTCTAATTTTCTTTTCCTGTTCAGGACAGACAATACCAGCCTTCTTTCCGGCGTCGATACATTTAAGCATACAAGCCATATTTCTGCCTAACATTC
>CABPCX010000325.1 GCA_902406135.1 uncultured Eubacteriales bacterium | reverse complement strand
AAGTTCCTGTTGGCTACGTATAGTAAAATCATCATCGTCACTGTCTTTCAGCTTGAATATATATCCGTTTTCGCCGTCTGTTATTACTCCGGGATTTCCTCCGTAGTTGCTTACGACGGCAGGAATACCAAGACTCATTCCTTCAAGCAGTGAAAGGCTTGTTGCCTCGGTTCCGAAAGAAGCATTTGCCTGAACGTCAAGGATACTTAATATCTCATTTACATTTTTAACAAAGCCCGTAAAGATTATATTTTTTTCAAGTCCCTTTTCCTTTACTTTCGCTTTAAGACTTTCTTCAAGGGCTCCTGTGCCTATTATAAGAACTTTTATATTTTTTCCGTTCTTTATCATTTTTTCGGCGGCTTCTATAAGATATATATGACCCTTTACCTCTTCTATTCTGGCCATAATACCTACTACAAAATCGCCCTCTTCTATACCGTATTTTTTCCTTAATGCATCTATGGTATCTTTATCGGCCCTTGTCTGCTGTTCAACACCGTTAAGTATTACCTTTACGGCTGAACCCTTTATTCCGCTGTCCGTAAGGTTTTCCTTTGCGGCTTCGGCAACGGCTATTATTGCATCGGCATAGTGCATATTTACGGCACCGTTTATTACCTTTCCAAGGCCTTTACTTATTTTGGGACTTACGGGGAAAACCGAATGTCTTGTGTAAACGACTTTTTTTCCGCACTGTCTTGCAGCTATTCTTCCGCTCATATTTCCGTGGGTATGAACAATGTCACAGTCTGACTGCTTTATTATTTTTTTGAGTTTTTTTATTCCTTCAAGACTTAATGATTTTTCGGCTATGCCGTCAGTCTCGATGGTTTTTATTCCGAGTTTATTGATTTCCGGTATAAGGAGGCTTCCCTTTGGAACGACTACTTCCGTATAAAAATTTTCCCTGTCAAAATATTTAAGGAATGTAAGTACGCACCTTCCGGCTCCGCCAATATTGCTGTCACTTATTATATTCAGAACCTTAATCATATTTATTCCTCCTTGAGCTTATCAATATCAGCATAAAGCATTGAGAGTCCTAAAACCGCCCAGAATAAAAACATTACTCTGTAGTTATAAAATGTATAATCAAATAAACTCTGGACTAAAAATCCGCATAAGGATGATAATGCTCCTATTACAAATATTTTCTTTTCCTTTGAAGCGTTTTTAAGGCTTATTGAGCATGTTTTAAAGGCTCTGTATATTACTGCCAGGAAAACAATCTCACCGCATATACCTGAATCACACATTACCTGAAGATAAAGGTTATGTGAATGAGGAGCCGTTATGGAATCGTATGCATATGAAGGATATACCATATTGAATGCGGCTGTACCGGGACCTACACCGCACATCCAGTAATCTTTAAGCATACTTAAAGTTCCCATATATATATAAAATCTGTAGCTTGTTGAGGAATCGGACATATTTCCTATACTCATAAATCTGTTTATGATAGTCTCAGGAAGGACAAAAGGCATAAGCAGAATACCTATAAGGATAAGAATTATAAAACGTCTGTCCAGAAGTATGAGGAAAACAACAGCCGCAAACATTATTCCAAGCCAGCATCCTCTTGAATATGTCAGTATAAGGCTGAGCATAAGAATGCTTCCTACAATGACATAAAAGGCTTTTTTCAATATACCCTTTGAGTTAAAGAAGAAAGCCACCACAAGGGGTATCAGAAGAAGAAGGTATTCTCCGAAAACGTTAGGGTTTTCGAGAGTCGCATAAACTCTGAAACCGATATCGGAAAACATTTCTTTATCTACCCATGAACCGCTGAACTTTGAAGGGTTAAGGTACTGATAAAATCCGTAAAATGATACCAGCACTCCAACGCATATAAAGCAGAGAGTAAGCATTTTTAACTGCTTTTTAGTTTCAACGGCATTTATTACTACGAAATAAGAAAGTATGAATGCTGTTGTAAGCATACCTCCAAGGAGGCTTCCCCTTACATCAACCGATGTAAATGTTGTAATGAAATATACAACAGCATATATAAATACGAATTTATTGACCGGATAATAACGCAGTTTAAAATCTCTGTCACAGAAAAGCTTAAGGGCAACGGACAG
>CABPCX010000324.1 GCA_902406135.1 uncultured Eubacteriales bacterium | reverse complement strand
AGAAGGGCGGAGACAGACAGGAGCTTCATGAAAGAATACGTCAGCATTCTATGGAAGCAGGAAAGACAGTTAAAATGGAAGGCAAGAAAAATGACCTTCTTGAGCGTATAGCTGCAGACCCTATGTTTGGACTTACTATAGAGGAACTCAATGCCATTATGGAACCCAAGAACTTTGTGGGCAGAGCTCCTGAGCAGACAGAAGAATTTGTTAATGGCTATGTAAAACCTGTACTTGAAGAAAATAAAGAACTTTTAGAAGAAAACGGCGAAGCAGTAAGAGTTTAATTAATAGATGTTTTGTACCCTGTATATTTTTAAAATATACAGGGTATTTTTGTGGATATCTGCAATAGTATAAATATGCTTATGGATAATATAAAAAAAACTTATTTTACTTTGGTATAAGTATAGCTTATAATAAGGTGTAAGTTGATTTTATTATTATATATCAAACAGGAGTGTATCGATATGATCAAAGCAATAGTAGGAGCCAACTGGGGCGATGAAGGTAAAGGTAAAATAACAGATATGCTTGCGGCTGACGCTGACATAGTAATAAGATTTCAGGGCGGAAGCAACGCAGGACATACAATAATCAATGATTACGGTAAATTTGCGCTTCATCAGATGCCTTCAGGTGTATTCAATGAAAACACAGTAAATATTATCGGAACAGGTGTGGCTTTCAACATTCCTTATTTCATCAAGGAATTAAACTATATAAAGGAAAGCGGAATTAAAGATCCTAAGATAATGATTTCTGACAGAGTACAGATACTTATGCCTTATCATGTTGATTTTGATACATACGAGGAAGCTAGACTTGCAAATAAGCAGTTTGGTTCAACAAAGAGCGGTATTGCACCTTTCTATTCAGATAAATATGCTAAGACAGGTATACAGATATGCGACCTTTTCTATCCTGAAATACTTAAGGAAAGAATAGAAGCAGTATGCGAGATAAAGAATGTACTTCTTGAAAATCTCTATCATATGCCTAAACTTGACCCTCAGAAGATTTTTGATGAGGTAATGTCATATAAAGAAGCTGTAGAGCCCTATATTGCAAACACAGAAGAATTCCTCTTTAACGCCGTTAAGGAAGGAAAGAACATTCTTCTTGAAGGCCAGCTCGGAGCCCTTAAAGACCCTGACCACGGTATCTATCCTATGACAACATCTTCATCTACTCTTGCAGGATTCGGAGCAGTAGGAGCAGGACTTCCTCCTCATAAGATAGAAAAAGTAATTACAGTTACAAAGGCTTATTCAAGCGCTGTAGGTGCCGGAGCATTTGTAAGTGAGATATTTGGCGATGAAGCTCAGGAACTCAGAGTAAGGGGCGGAGACGCCGGAGAATTTGGAGCAACAACAGGAAGACCCAGAAGAATGGGATGGTTTGACTGTGTTGCAACACGTTACGGATGTATGCTTCAGGGAGCTACAGATGTTGCCCTTACAGCAATAGACGTACTTGGATATCTTGATACTATACCCGTTTGTGTAGGATATGAAATAGACGGAAAAGTAACAAAATCATTCCCTGTTACACCTATGCTTGAGAAGGCAAAACCCGTACTTGAATATCTTCCCGGATGGAAATGCGACCTCAGAGGAATCACAAAATATGAGGAACTTCCTAAGGAAGCAAGAGACTATGTTGAATTTATAGAAAAAGAAATAGGATTCCCTATAACTATAGTTTCAAACGGTCCTAAGAGAAGCGAAATAATTTACAGATAATTTGACTGTTTTAATAAAAGCGTACTGTCATAAGATTTATGGCAGTACGTTTTTTATTATCTAAAAAGATATAAAATCAATATTATTGCGTGCGCACGCAAATAGTGATATATTTATTATTGCAGAAAGGTGGAACAATTATGAATATATTGAAATGGCTATCAGTAACGGATAGATTTTCTAAAGTATACCTGGATAATCAGTTTGCCCAATTCGGGATAAACAGCAGCCAGTATTTATATATTTTAAAAATATGTGATTGTCCGGGCATATTGCAGGAATCCCTTATAGAAAGTATTTATGTGCATCCAAGTAATATAGTCAGGACAGTTTCGGCATTGGAGAAAAAGGGC
>CABPCX010000323.1 GCA_902406135.1 uncultured Eubacteriales bacterium | reverse complement strand
CGAGGAGAGTTCTTATAATATTAAGGCCTTCATCAGAAGCCAGCCAGTCGCTTGTCCACTGGCCGCTCAAATCACTGGTCCAAGCCGCAGTCCTGCCTAAGCCGTACTGCCATACAGCAAGTACGGGTTCTTCCTTTTCACTCTGTAAAACAACATCCGCTCTGGGCTTTGCCGTTGTACTTACATATCCGTGAAGCATAGGCACTGAATCTATATTTTGTGTTATCTCAGAAGCATCTACCGTAGAGGGATAAAAATCTTCATTATTAAGATAATCTTTGCTGGCTATGGAAGTTTCATAAACGAATATTTCAGGCAGAGTAGAAAATCTGTCTGCATAATAATATCGTCCGTTTCCTTCTTCGGCAATATACTGGAGCAGTTTTGTATCCGCTCCTGGTCCTACAGCAATGGTGGAAATAGTTATTCCGTCTTCTCTGGCCTGTTTCAAAAGATTTGAATAGCCTTCCGTCTCAGCCTGTCCGTCCGTAAGAAGTATAACGTGCTTCAATTTTGTATCCGTCTCTGAAAGTTTTGTGCAGGCCGCTCTAAGTGCAGGAAGTATACTGGTACCTCCTCCTGCCTGTATGGTGCCTATGGAAGTTTCGATGCTTTCTCTGTTTTCGCCTACTTTTTCTAATTCAACCACCCACTGCGCAGCCGAATCAAAGGCAACTACACCAACCATATCCTCATCATCAAGCTCTTTTACACCTCTGATGGCTGCCTCTTTAGCCAGGTCCATACAGGAGATACCCTGAGAGTTATCGCTCATACTTCCTGACCTGTCTATTACCATTATCATAGCTAGATTGGGGTCCTCTGACTGAGTTTTTATGCTCATATCAACGGGAAGCATATCTTCTATTGGTGTCCCTTCATATCCGCCGGGGCCGTATGCGTTTTCACCGCCAATGGTTATAAGTCCGCCTCCTGCATATTTTACAAAATCGTCAAGGGCACTTACAAAGCTCTCATTCATATCGTTATAGGCCACGTCAGCCAGAATAACGCTGTCATAGGCAGTAAGAGCATCATAAGATGTCGGTGTACTGTCTGTACCGACAACATCAACATTAAGCTGTGCGGATTCAAGGATATTTCTTAAGTTTTCAGCCGATGCCCCGCTTCCTACAACAAGTACCGAAGGAAGATTTTCCGCATAGCAGTATCCGTATACCGTATTATTCTGATAAAATGTATCATCCTGGGGGACTATTTCGGCACGATATGTTATTCCGCCGCCCTTATCGGCCATATCCGTGAATACATATCTGTTTTCACCGTCTTTAAGAGTTACTTTTTCGTTAAGTACAAGGGATGTACCTCTGTAAAGTCTAAGCTCCGCCTGCTGTGAACCTATGGAGTCAACGATAACGCTGACATCATAATTCATATTTATGTTTACATACTGAGGGAGAGATATTTCTCTTATTCCTGCTTCGGAAGTTACACCACCGCTGACGTCATAAATAAGAGTCTGGATATTTTCGTTTTTGAGGACATTCCTTGCGGAAATGCCGTCTCCCCTTGTCTCTGACCCGTCAGTTATAATTACAAGACGTTTATTTGTTCTCTTATCGAATACCGAAGCCGCCTGCTTTATTGCCGCTTCAATATTTGTATTTTCATTATCCGTTGATGAATTGCTGAGATTAACATTTACGTATTCATCCGTAGGCGGCACCACAGTTACAGACCTTCCGCCAAAAAGTGAGACCGCAGTCTTATCGCTTCCGTCTTTATTTGACTGGGCAGAATTTATAAATTCCGAAATGGCTTTACTCTGCCCTGATGTACTGTCCGACACGTCCACAAGGAATAAAGTCGTGTCATCACTGGCTTTATCAACTATTGACATTCCCGAAAGCGAAAGTATAAGGGCAGTAACCGTTAAAATTCTCAAAACAGTACCGGTATATATGTATCTGTTGCCCTTCATATACTTTTTAATAACAAATACTGCTACGGCTATTATAATGGGTATCAATATCAATAAATAAATCTTATCTGCGCTTATTTCCATAATATTTCACCCACCATTCCGCAATCAGAGCAATGACTGCTAATATTGTTAAAATGCCCATAAGGGCTGCTCCGCCTTTTGTAGCCTTTCCGG
>CABPCX010000322.1 GCA_902406135.1 uncultured Eubacteriales bacterium | reverse complement strand
TGCCTCGGAAATGCATACCCTTCTTTTGTTATAATGCTCATTGCACAGTTTAAGGAACTTATAGGGATAGACAAGCATACCCTTGATTATTCCAAGTTCCTTTCGGGATACGGGCCTTACGGAGCCGTAGCTTTCAAGTATCGCGGCTATGCCCTCTTCACTGGCCGTATCGCTTTTTATGTACCTTCTTATAAGATGCGCCACATCGGTTATGCTCACGTCACAGGTGCAGCCGTCAAGGCCTGCCACTATGATTTTTCCGTTTTCGTCCTTTCTGACGTTGTCGTTTTTAAAGGAATTGTGGCAGATAAACCTCTTTTGTGCCGCTTCTTTTGATATTCCCCTGCAGTCGGACATTTTAAGAAGTTCCTCCGACTGTTCTATTCTTTCCATATAATAATCGTAGTATTTTACTACCATAAGGTCTACGGGCGTATAGTCGCCGAAAGTTTTTATACGCCTTCTTATCCTTGAAAATTCACCGGTGCGTTTTTCAAAAAATTCATCGGTGGAACCGTATGCCAGCCTTATCCTTTCATCGTCAAACCCCTGGGCCGCATTATGAAAGGCCCCCAGTACCGAAGCCGTAACAGCCAGGTCATTTTTATCCTCAAAATCCATTCTGCCCGACGGTATATACTTTATAAGGGTATAGGCAGCATCTTCCGTTCTGTAACAAGGCATATCTTCTGTAGTTCTGTAGGCTTTATCCACTCCGTCAAATCCCCTGGAGGATATGTATTCCTTAAGGGCAGCCTCCATCTCAAGGCTGACATCGTCGGAAAAAGTCTTTTTAAGCTCAAGCAGTCCTCTGTCTGTCCTGCATACAAGGCCAGTCCTGGTACGGTATGAACTTATAAGTTTTACTCCGAATCCCTGCTGCAGTATTTTCGCATTTATATCATCCATAAATAATCCCTCCGACTCACACAATATGCCTGTTTAACAATAATATGCGGCCGGATTGAAATTATTATCATAAGAGGAAGCGTTCACGGACAAATTTTTCAAGAACTTCCTTTTTATTGTTTTCATTATCCTTCTGGGCTTCATCAAGGGCGGCTTTCAGTATCTCTCCTATGAGCTTTCCGTCCTTAACTCCCATTTCCTTAAGGCTTGAGCCGTTTATTTTCAGCTGTTTCATATTAATACACTCATCAAGCCTTTTTATATCTTCATATATTTTGAGGGCTTCTTTGGCTTTTTCCTCATCTGCACCTCCGCCGGCTATTGAGTACTTAAGAAACAAAACGTATATTTCGTCCCCAAGTCTTTCGGCGGTCTTTTTAATGCCGTATCTGTCGGTCTTTACTCCGTTTTTTCCCTCGGCAATGACAGCGGAAGCCGCTTTTATTGTTTTTGTGTCGAATTTCAGCTTTTTCATAAGGCTTTCGGCTTCCTTGGCTCCCAGCTCCTTTAAAAACAGAGCCCATCTGAGGGCAGGAAGTTTTTCGGCTCTGGAAAGCTCCTCGGCTGTGACGCTTCCCTTTTCCTTAAGTATTTCGGCTAAAGGTGCGTATATATGCTCGGTAAGTCCGCTCTCCGCCAGGAAATTGATTTTTTCGGGTCTGTCGCTCATTATGAGCTTCTGGAGTTCTTCCCTTATTCTCTCAGCGCTTATTTTTGTTATGAGATGGGCGTTTTCCTTAAGGGCCTTCCAAGTCTCGTCCTCCACAGCAAATCCCAGCTGTGCCGCAAATCTTACGGCTCTAAGCATTCTCAAGGCATCTTCCCTGAATCTTTCCTCGGGACATCCCACACCCTTTATAAGCTTTTTTTCTATGTCGCCCACACCGCCGAAGGGGTCAATAAATCCCTCTTTGGGATGGTAGGCTATGGCGTTCATGGTAAAGTCCCTTCTTAAAAGGTCCTCATGTATGTCCCTTGTGAATACCACCTCATCGGGGTGGCGGCAGTCTGTATACTCTCCCTCTATTCTGTAGGTAGTTATCTCGTAGCTGTCCTTTCCCATAAGGGCCGTTATGGTGCCGTGCTTAATGCCCGTATCATAGGTATGGCTGAAACATTTTTTTGTTTCCTCGGGCTTTGCCGAAGTGGTTATATCCCAGTCGCCGGGGACTCTTCCCAGTATCATATCCCTGACACAGCCTCCCACAATGTA
>CABPCX010000321.1 GCA_902406135.1 uncultured Eubacteriales bacterium | reverse complement strand
TGATTCTTCCTCTTCCAGAGCCCTTTTTATAACATCTATGTCTATGGCGCCTCCGGCTGTAGCATTTCCCATATATTCGGGAAATTCAGCTCCCGTATACAGCATAGCGTTTTCATCATAGTCTATTCCGCCAAGCTCCTTCTGCATCAGCTGCATAAAGATAAAATTGATACCCTGGAGCACTTCATCACGGCTTCGGAAATTTTTGAACATATCTATTCTTTCATTGGCCGCTCCCTCTTCCAGGGAAAATGTGTTATATTTTTCCGTAAATATGTCAGGGTCAGCAAGTCTGAAACTGTAAATGCTCTGTTTTACGTCGCCTACCATAAATCTGTTTTTACCGTTGGACACAAGATTTAATATAAGCTCCTGGACGGCATTACTGTCCTGATACTCGTCGGTCATAACGTATACATATTTTTCCGTCAGTTCTTCGGCCGCCCTTGACTTGACCGGAGAGTCTGCACTGCTGTTTTCATCCAGAAGGACTTTAAGGCAGTAGTGCTCCAAGTCGCTGTAGTCAGCTATTCTTCTCTGCTTTTTTTCCTCAGAAAATCTTTCTCCAAACTCAATGACCAAATCCAGCAGAGGGTATACTGCCCTTTGAGCCGCCTTTATATCATTCCTCATTTCATCGGGAGTTCTTATCAAAAATTTTGATGAAATGCCGGTAAATATTTTTTTGACTTTATCCCTTAAATTCTTTACCTTTTCCTTTGTTTCCGATTCGCATTTTTTTCTGGAAAGGGCTGAAAAGTTCATTGAGACAGCCTTTGAGTAAAAGGTCTCAAAGTCCTCTGACTGCGCATTAAGTATATCCTCCATCTGCTGTTTATCATTTTCCAGCATTGGTATATATGTTTCCGGTCCTGTTGTCATGGCAGTCTCAAGGGCATATTCCGTTAATTCAAGGGCGCCCTTTATATATATGCATATTTGTTTTTTCAGCATATCAAACCATATTTCAGAATTTTCATCATAGGCGGATTTCTGTTTTTTTATGCTTTCGTCGGGATTGGGGTAGCTTCTTGTAAAGTCATATATTCTTAAAACAAGCTCTTTGAGGTTTTTATCCGAAATTCCGTTGCTGTAATTTTCTACAAGATATAAAAAATCTTCAGGCGTTTCCGATGCGTATTTTTCCTCAAAAAGCTCTTCAATTACCTCATCCTTCAAAAGCAGTATTTCCGTATCGTCCGCAACTCTGAAAGCAGGGTCTATTCCAAGCCTGTTATAGTTTTCTCTCGCTACTCTCAGGCAGAAGGAATGGATTGTCATAATATCAGCTCTGTTTAAAAGTACGGCCTGGCGCCTTAAGTTTGAAGACTCAGGGTCCTCTGTAAGCGCCTTACTTACTGCGGCTCCTATTCTTTCTTTCATTTCCGAAGCAGCCGCCTTGGTGAATGTCACCACCAGCATTCTGTCAATGTCCACAGGGTCGTCTGAATCAGTGATGAGTTTTATTATTCTTTCAACCAAAACGGCAGTTTTTCCTGAGCCTGCGGCTGCAGAAACAAGTATATTGCCTTCTTTATCATTTATAGCTCTGAGCTGTTGAGCAGTCCATCCCATAAAATCTCCTCAATTCCTTTTAAGCCCCCTGAAGTCTCTGCTCAAGGGACATATACTTAGTAAACGAATTAAACATGGTTTCATAGGAATTATAGCAGAAGTTCTCTATAAATGCTATCGTATGCCTTCCAAAGGTATCCTTATCAAAGATGTATTTCATAACCGCCGACGCAAACAATTCCGAAAAACTTCCTGAATACATTACTGCGCAGGCATAGAGCAGGTCATACATTTTCTGCTCCGATGCGCACATATCATAGGCGTCAAAAAGCATCTTTCTCATATCAGAAGGATTAAGAGGACAGCTTTTGCATTTTAAAATCTTAATGGAATGATGAACAGCCATTAATTTTAAAAATCTTCTGCCCTTTTCCTTTGTCATTGCATATACGTTTTCTCCAAACACATTTCCGTTAACTCGTATTTCCGCAAAATATTCATAGGCATCTGCCACCGATGAATTTATACACTCCTCAAAAAAAGAGAGATAAAACCTGTTTGGAAGGGCATATATTCTTTTGATATATTCCTCGCCCTCATCTTCAACCGTTCTTTTTACTATATCGTGTCTGCCTC
>CABPCX010000320.1 GCA_902406135.1 uncultured Eubacteriales bacterium | reverse complement strand
GCTTAAAACGTCCCTTTACCTTCCTAAACCATTCAAGGCCGCTTTCTTCTCCCATCATACTGTAGCTGTAATAGTAGGAGCTTGTTCCCAAAAGTTCATATGGCGCCATGGCTGCGTCTCCCAAAATTATAACCTTATAGTCGCTTCCGAGGGTCCTCAATACCGTTTCGGTGTCTATCCATCTTCCCGGCATACATTCAGCGTCGGTATACAGTCTTTCATATATACTGTTGTGGAAATAGTATATTTTAAGGTCCTTGAAATGATTTGACTTTCTTACAGCCATAAACAGCTTTCCGCAGAGGTCTCTGTAATAATCCATGGAGCCTCCGCTGTCTATAAGCATAAGAACCTTTACCGTATTTCTTCTTGGTCTGTCATATACCAGCTTAAGTTTTCCGGCGTTATTGCATGTTTCATCTATGCTCTCATCCAAGTCAAGCTCGGTCTTTGGCGCATCAGTCTTTGATGAAAACTGCCTGAGTTTTCTGAATGCCATCTGAAACTGCCTGCTGTCAATTATCTTGTCCTCTGTAAATTCCTTAAATCTTCTCTCACCGGCAACTCTGAAAGCCCTCTTATGAACGCTCTCACCGCCTACTCTTATTCCCTTCGGACTATTGCCGTTATTTCCGAATACGGACATACCGCCGGTGCCGACCCAGTATTTTCCTCCGTTATGCTCGCTGTCCTGCTCTTCAAGACGTTCTTTGAGCATTTCCTCTATTCTCTTATATTCAAGTCCCATATTGTGAAGGGCTGTTTCCTCATCGTAATTTCCCGGCGTATCCTTTGGATTGTTCAGCCAGTCAAGAAGTTCCTTTGGTATATCATTTAAAAAATCTATATCCTTAAAAAACTCAAGAAAGGCACCGTCAAATTTATCAAAATCAGTTTCGCTCTTTATGAGAATTGACCTGCACAGATAATAAAAATTCGTAAAGCTTGAATATGCCAGTCCCTTATCAAGGGCTTCATTCAAAGAAAGCCATTCATTCAGAGAAACATCAAGGCCCTTCCCTCTCAAAAGATATAAAAATGAATCAAACATAACTGTTCACCCCTGTCATTATTTAAAAGGGAATGTTGTTCTTTTCTTTGCCATCTCAAGAGCATCGATATCTTCATTTTTCTTTAATATAACACCGGCAAAGGGTATTTCCTTTGTTATCTTTTCAAGAGGTATGCCGCTGATTGTAAGAGCCTGTATCCAGTCGATTATCTCAGATGTACTGGGCTTTTTCTGAATATCCTTAAGGCTTCTTACATAGTAAAAGGCAGCTATGGTCTGATTAATTATATTTTTATCCAGGTCAGGATAGTGTACTTTTATAATTTCCTTCATAAGTTCCTCATTGGGGAATTCAATATAATGGAAGATACATCTTCTTAAAAATGCATCAGGAAGTTCCTTTTCCGCATTGGATGTTATTATTACTATGGGGCGTTTTTTTGCCTTTATGGTCTCGCCTGTCTCAGGAATATAAAATTCCATCTTGTCAAGCTCCCACAGAAGGTCATTGGGGAACTCCAAGTCAGCCTTATCTATTTCGTCAATAAGAAGTATTACCTGCTCGTCGCTGTTAAAGGCCTCTCCAACCTTTCCGAGGTGCACATATTTCTTAATATCGTCTACGCCCTCCCCGCCAAACTGGCTGTCATAAAGTCTCTGCACAACGTCATATACATACAGTCCGTCCTGGGCCTTTGTAGTTGATTTTATATTCCATATGATAAGCTTCTTGCCAAGGGCATTTGAAACCGACTGAGCAAGCATTGTCTTTCCTGTGCCTGGCTCACCCTTTATAAGCAAAGGTTTTTCAAGGGCCATGGCTATATTAACGGCTCTCATAAGCTCGTCTGAAGCAACATAGTCCATACTTCCTTCAAATTTAGAATTTATTTTGTTATCGTTCATAATACGGCCTCCGTCGTTGTTTTTTTGGATTTATTCTACATAAGGCCCTATATTATGTCAATACCAATAAAATTATTAGTTCCCCTTTGACCATTCACATAAAAATAAGGGACCCTTAGGGGTCCCCGTAAAATTTTATACCATATTATTTTTCTTCCAGCTTCTCATCTCCAAGAATATGAGTGAAAATGCCAGCAGGAATGTAAGCGTATCCGCCGCGGGAGCCGCAAACAGTGC
>CABPCX010000319.1 GCA_902406135.1 uncultured Eubacteriales bacterium | reverse complement strand
TTATCATATTTTCCGATACGGGGGCCAAGCATTTTAGCTCCGATGAAGGCACATACGCCGCCAAGCATATGAACTGCTGTTGAACCGGCGAAATCGTGGAAGCCCATCTGAGCAAGCCAGCCGCCGCCCCAAATCCAGTGACCGCTTATGGGATAGATGATAAGGCTTATGATAGCTGAATATATACAGTATGCGCTGAACTTTGTTCTTTCAGCCATAGCACCTGAAACTATTGTTGCTGAAGTAGCGCAGAAAACGGTCTGGAATATGAAGTATGCGAAGAACGGAACGCCTTCCGGAAGGATAGAGGAATAATCTCCCCTTGTAAAAAAGTCAAATCCTCCGAAAATACTGCTCATTCCTCCAAACATAATACCGAATCCTATGAACCAGTAGAGGGGAGTACCAATACAGAAATCCATAAGGTTTTTCATTATTATGTTTCCGGCATTTTTAGCCCTTGTAAATCCTGTCTCTACCATCGCGAAGCCTGCCTGCATAAAGAATACAAGTGCGGCTGCGATAAGTACCCAGGTGGTGTTGATGCTTGAGATAAATTCTGTAAGATCCATTGTCATTCCTTCTTTCTGATGTCAATACTAATGTCAAAAATTATGTCAAGATTTATGAAAATATTTATATTTACCCGCCGCTTTCAGGCTGAGGCGGGATAATTTTTTATCTTACGCCAAAAAGGAGGTCGCCGTATGTGGGGAATGGCCAGTACTTTTTAGCTGTGATAGTTTCAAGCTCATCTGCGGGAGCTCTTACAGCGTCCATTGAAGGAATAATGTAATCCTTATAGAACATTGAAAGCTCTGTGATACCGCCTATTTCTGAAGCTTTTGCCATATTGTCCTCAAGTTCCTTAACTGCTGAGTAAAGCTTTGAAGAAAGGGCAGAAGCCTTAGCTACGATATCTTCCTCATAGGAGCATTCACACATGGGAATGAATGTTTTCTTTGCCACTGCTGTATCAGCAAGCTCTTTGATATAAGCTGTTACGGCAGGAAGAATATCTTTTTTAGCCATATCAAGCATTGTTGCCGCTTCTATGCCGATAACTTTGCAGTATGCTTCAAGAGTGATGTCATAACGTGATTCCATTTCTGTCTTTGTGAGTACTCCGCTTTCTGTGAAAAGTGAAACGTTTTTGTCTGAAAGGAAGTAGGGAAGACAGTCGGGTGTTGTTTTAAGATTGCAGAGACCTCTCTTTTCGGCTTCTTCAATCCAGGCATCATCATATCCATTGCCGTTGAAAAGAATTCTTTCGTGGTCCTTAATTGTTTTAACGATAAGGTTGTGAAGGTCGGCTTTGAAGTTCTTTGAGCCTTCAAGGGCATCTGCGAATTCTTTAAGCTCTTTTCCTACAACTGTGTTAAGAACAAAGTTGGGACCTGCGATTGACATTGTGGAACCTACCATTCTGAACTCAAACTTGTTTCCTGTGAAGGCGAAGGGTGAAGTTCTGTTTCTGTCTGTTGTATCCTTGAAGAAAGGAGGAAGGATATCTACTCCAATCTGCATATTTTCTTTAAATGTTCCGTTATAGGGTTTTCCGTCTTTGATGGCTTCAAGAATTGAATAAAGCTCATCGCCAAGGAAGATGGATACTACTGCGGGAGGAGCCTCGTTAGCTCCGAGTCGGTGGTCGTTTCCTGCTGAAGCAACAGCAATTCTGAGAAGGTCCTGATATTCATCCACACCTTTGATAACCGCACAAAGGAATAAAAGGAACTGTGCGTTTTCATAGGGTGTTTCACCGGGCTCAAGAAGGTTTACTCCTGTGTTTGTTGAAATGGACCAGTTGTTATGTTTTCCTGAACCGTTTACACCTTCAAAGGGTTTTTCGTGAAGCAGGCAGACAAGGTCGTGCTTTTTGGCTACCTTCTGCATAATTTCCATAGTAAGCTGATTGTGGTCAGTTGCTATATTTGTTGTTGTAAAAATAGGAGCAAGCTCGTGCTGTGCGGGAGCTACTTCGTTATGTTCGGTTTTTGCAAGTATTCCAAGTTTCCAAAGTTCTTCATTCAGGTCAGCCATATATGCTGCAACTCTGGGTTTAATTGTTCCAAAATAGTGGTCATCAAGTTCCTGGCCCTTGGGAGCTTTGGCTCCGAAAAGAGTTCTTCCTGTGTAGATAAGGTCTTTTCTTTT
>CABPCX010000318.1 GCA_902406135.1 uncultured Eubacteriales bacterium | reverse complement strand
TTCCGATTGTTCTTGGAATGACAGTAAGTTCATTAGTCATTGTTTCCATACTCTTGTTATTTTTTAGTCGGTTAATAAAATGCGGTGAAACAAAAAAAAGCCAAGAGGTGTCATTTCTTTGCTTTTATGAATATACCTCTTAGCTTCTTTATCCCTTTGAGTATTGAAGTTGCTACCTCCAATACGGTTATTATTACGTCCGCTTTCTTGTCATAATCCATTCATCAGACGTACTATCAGTTTTCAGTCGCAGCATCAACGGCCTTGACTTCACCCGTGGCAATCTTCTTTTTCCCGAATTTGCCACTATACTTCTCCGCAAGCTCGATTACTACTGAACCTGCCACGATAATCTCGGCCACATAAGCTGCAACCTTCAATCCTTTAATTAAATTTCCCATGTCTCTTAGTTGTTTTAAATTGTTAGTTATTATTTCTCTTATATACTTTTCTCATATATAAGGCTTTGAGGGGAAATCAAGGAAGGGGGGGAAGAAAAAAATAGACCGGTCTTTCGACTGGTTGTGACAGTTGAACCGTTATAAATAGCTCCTCGCATTTACTTGGCCTGTCATGCGGCATACATTCTTTCGTGGGGAACTTTATGTCTTGTCCACATACTGGAATTGCTACGCATCATCGAATCTCCATCTTATCCATCGTCTGAAAATAAGAGTGACCCGGTAATTGTTTTTATCATTAATGCTTGAAGCTACGCACCTTATCTTAATGGTGCTGTATTATGCTCCAAGCTATTTTATCATATATAAGAGTTTGAGGGCTTTGGAAATGGAGAAAGTATAATATTGGATAAGACTCTGCAAAAGCCTCTGATTTTCAATAAAAAGTATTATCTTTGCAGAAGGAAAGGACAGATGTTATGGTAAAAACAAAAGCAACGAAAGAAGAGACTTTAGCCAAATTTCAAGCGGCAAGAGAAAGGAAACGTGTTTGTCTCGCTAAATTGGAAAAATCAATGAGGGAGGCCTATAAAAAACGTACCGGTAAGGAAGCTGATACTTTTTTTGCATTATGAAACAGCTTCTTTCACTGAAACGCATTAACGAAAATTCTTCATATCCGGTAGAAACAGCTGGAGAGGATGGATTTTATCAGTTCTTTACCGATGGAGGGGTACATTATTCCGTAGGTTTTATGGAAGATGATATTTTACTGTCACGGAACTCATATCAATTGATTATAGCCAATATCAATAACCATAAGTCTCCCCGTGACCGTAAAGTACGCGATACCATTATTGCCATCGTTGATGAATTTTTCAGAAATAACAACTCAACATTGCTCTATATCTGCGAGACTGGTGACAGCAGGCAAAGTATGCGTAACCGGTTGTTTGAGTATTGGTTTTCCACTTATAATCGGAAGGCTCTGTTTACAATGATTTCATCTTCGATTGTTGATGAAGAAGGTGTCGTAAACTTTGCAACGATAATTCTCCGTAATGACAATCCTGATTTGACGGAGATTATAGCTGAATTTACAGAATCCATCCAACTGCTCAGTCAAAAACCTGAATGACAGGATAGGGAATGGAAGAGAATGGGTCTGCTTTTTGGTACTCTGAATCTTTTTGTTTACCTTTGTAGTAACCAATATATTAGACAATTATGAATAGCAACAATAAGAATCAGATAATCCGTTTTGACTGGGCTATGAAACGTCTGCTCAGGAACAAGGCCAATTTCAGTGTCCTTGAAGGTCTGCTCACTACGTTATTGGGTGAGAAAATCATTATTCAGCGACTCCTGGAAAGTGAAAGCAATCAGGAGGATGAGTATGACAAGTATAACCGTGTCGATATGCTTGCCGAGAACTCCAAGGGTGAACTGGTGCTGATAGAGGTGCAGAACAATAATGAATACGCCTACTTCCAGCGTATGTTGTTCGGCACTTCCAAGCTGGTGACTGAATATATCAATAGGGGAGAAAGCTATGACAAGGTTCGTAAGGTATATAGCGTTAATATCGTCTATTTCTCTCTGGGACATGGTACGGACTATGTGTATCATGGAAAGACGGAGTTCAGAGGCATCCACACCAACGATCTTCTTGAACTCACTCCATTCCAGAAGCAGACATTCAAGGTGGATACGGTAAGTCAGCTATATCCTGAATATTATATCCTGAAAGTAAACGATTTCAAT
>CABPCX010000317.1 GCA_902406135.1 uncultured Eubacteriales bacterium | reverse complement strand
GTTTTCCTCGAAAAGACCGGCAAATTTCTTTTCCCATCCTTTTGTATAGAAATCCAGAGGCGTCATTCCAAGGATATTAACGGAACGTTCAACCGTATCCGTCTTTTCTCTGACAAATCTTTTCATTACGGCAGCTGTGGCATCATATATGCCCTTTCCGTAATAGGCCAGACCTTTGGTATCCAAGCCGAATGAAGGTATGCCTGACGCAGCCTCTATTTCACTGGCCATTCCCTTTAAGTCCGTACCGATAACGGTAGGAACAGGACTCCCCAGCACCGCAACAAAAGCCGGCTTTATACTTTCCGCCGCTTCCACGGCGGCAGATATAAATTTTTCGTCATTTCCAAGTACGGCATCCATATGTCTCAGGCCCGAGCAGTATACAGCCGATGATGAGCCAAACCATCTGGGTTCATCAAATCCCGTATAGTTTCCGGTACATCCTGATGCGTCATGAATTACAATCATACCTCCCAGTTCAAACAAAGCCGATGCCGCCCCCGAATAATCCGGAGCAAAAGGCGGAAGGGTAATGCAAAGTTTACTCATATTATCAGTCCAGCCTCCTTTATCATCTCTTTAATATTTCCGCTGCTATGGTATGCATCTATCATTTTTTCCATAAGAATTTCTACACCGTAAAAACCAAAGAGAAACTCATCATCCATCATATCTATAACCTTTTCTGACCCGGTGGCATATCCGCAGTCAAAACCGATACACAAATACTGTCTGTCCCTGTTTTCGTATTTGACCAAGTCAGGATGAACCGCATTTACTATCCTTATCTGCTTTTGCGTTTCCCTTATATAGTCATAGGCTTCTTTTTCTATAGCCTTTGGCTCGTCAGTCATAACAAATCCCACATTGAAACCATACTCTATGAGCGCCTTTGCCAGAGTAAACGGTTTCTTTACAGCCTGGTAATCTATGGCTATAGGATAGTCCCCAATAGCTTTAAGAGCTTCTTCAATGCTATTTTCCGCACGTTTTTCATATTCTGCGGTATTAATTTTTATGCCCAGCATATCCGAAAGACTTTTATAAAAATCATTTATCTCCGAAATGTCATATGTATTGTAGGCTTTAAGCATCTCTATACCAAGATTTTTTTCCATCTCCTCCGAAGCATACTTTGCCACCGGAGAAAGAAGTATATTAAGGCAGCTTTTTGACATTTCAAGAAAATCGTCAAATTTATCCGAGTCGGTTATATGTCTTACCTCATATCCGTTCTCCTCCATTACTTTATAGAGTTCGCACCTCCTGTCTACGGGAGAATTGTTTCCTATGAGGTTTACCGTCTTTAACTTTTCATCGCTTCTTTCGAGGAGACTGTATATATTATTTTGAAGAGTAACTCCCGGCGGGAATTTTGTATCAAGGCTTATGGGATTCATATGACAGGACCTGAAAATAACGTCAGGATATTTTTCCGAAAGAACCCTGTTCAACGCTGCATGGTCTGTTCCGAGCAGGTCGTCCAGACAGGATACAAAAAGAAGTAATACTCTTGGTCTTTTTTCAAGAAATTCAAACAGTTCATCCACCGCATTGGGTATAAGTTCTTCATATCCGCCCGATACAATATCGCTTTCATCTATATAAACATAGGACACTTTGTCCTTTATACCGTTTAAAGCCCCTCCCAGAGCCCCATGTCTGCCGCAGGCAAAGGGAGATACAAAAAGCTGATGGCTTTCCGGCACAAGGGCCGCTATTCTTATTACACCCCAGCCTCCATGGGCAGGTGATACATAGTGCAGTGTGTTTTTAAAATCACAGCAGTTCAATTTCTGTCACCTCCGCAGGAATCCATCATTTTCTGAGCCAGTTCCATATATGTATGGGCAAGGCCGCTGTCAGGAAAAGCCTCTACAACGGTTTTACCCATATTTTCCGCCTGCTGTACAAGGTGATCTCTCGGGATTATTTTCACTATTTCTCCGCCTATTTCTTTAAGTGCTTCCTCTACCACTGAAACTTCATTTTCAACATTTCTGCAGTTAAGTATGACGCCTTTATAGCGGGCATATCCTCTTACGCCAAAGTTTCTTATGGCTGTAGCTATATTATTGGCGGCATAAAGGGCCATCATTTCTCCCGACGTTACTATAAAAACCTCATCGGCATATCCCTGTCTGATCGGCATTGCAAATCCGCCGCAAACCACATCACCCAGCACGTCATAAAG
>CABPCX010000316.1 GCA_902406135.1 uncultured Eubacteriales bacterium | reverse complement strand
CCCGCCAAGCCAGATGATGATATTTCTATAATGCCGTCTTTAAGCTGGCGTATAGTATATGGAATGAAAAAATAAAAAAACGAACTCATTCCAAACTCCTGAAAAAGTCCTACTGTAAGCACCGCACCTAATATAAGCGCTATTCCCATACCTATTTTCTTTCCGGAAATCCACGCTTTCATACATTCCCTGCTACAAAAATGCATTTCTTTATGGCCTTTTTGAATATTGAACGCAGTTAAGCCATCGGTTTTACAATTATCAAATTCCTTTCCACAGTTCCCGCATTTCTCCATAATACCTCTCCTCTTTTATTAAAGCAAAATTTCGTTTTTCAGCTTTCTCGTATAGTTTTTATAAAATTTATATGCCTCATCATTTTTATTTTCCTTTATCAGATTTACGCAAGTAACCACCAGCTCTTTATAGATTTTTTCATAGATAAGTCCGGCATTTGTTTTTTTGGTCAATTTCTTCGACAATAAACGGGGCAAAAGCATAATACTCCTTAATATCTTTTTCGCCTTCCATCTGATTTTTCAGCCATTCATCTCTAAACTTTCTTAATATTGTAAGTTCTTCACAATTGTCCGGCAGTCCCCTTGCCTTCGTGCAGGCACTTGTCAAATAGCAGCCAGATGTTGATTTGCTTTCTTCTTGATAAGCCTCATAAAACGGACATCTCTTATATCCTTCGCTGTAAGAGCAGAAATTTCTGTAGTGGTCAGAATTTACCCTGTCAGAACTTTGATTCTTAAGTTTTGACATTAAACGGCATCTGTCACCGCCATCGTAAAATGAATAATCACATCTTGCCATATTATCCCTCCTTTAACAAAAAATAAATTTATTTTTGTCCTATGATAGGACAAAAATCTCTTGTAAAAAGTATAACCTTGATAATGTCCTATGTCAAGACAAAATCAAGGGAGAGAATCATACTATGGCTAGAATTATTGAAGGAAACGAAATGAATTTAATAGGCAAAAAAGTGAGAGACCTTAGAAAACAGAAAAAATTGAGCCAGCAGGCTTTATCAGATAAGTTGGAACTTATGGCAATTTATATATGCCGTGGGTCTATTTCACGAATTGAGGACCAGCAGAGAACCGTAACCGATATTGAACTTTACGGCCTGGCAAAAGCCCTCGATGTTTCCATAGAAGAGCTTTTTGAAAACGAAAAATAAAAAAAGGACGTCCTCTTTGGACGTCCCTTATTTTTATTAGAGTTTTGCAAGCTCAACGGCAATCTTTGATGCTGCCTTAGCATTGTTATAGGCAAGCTGAAGGTTTGAAGCAAATGATACGCCGTCTGTCATATCTTTGATATGGCTTAAAAGGAAAGGTGTTGTATCCTTGCCGTGGATACCCTGCTCTTTAGCAAGCTCAAGGGCCTTTACGATAACCTTTTCCATTTCGTCATAGTCAAGGGCATATTCCTCGGGTATGGGGTTTCCGATAACAAGTCCGCCCTTAAGGCCAAGGTCCCATTTTGTCTTTGCGATTTTTGCTACCTCAGCTTCTGTAGCTGCATTGTAGTCAAGTTTGAATCCGCTGCTTCTGCAGTAGAATGCAGGGAAATCATCTGTTCTGAGGCCAAGTACTGGTACTCCGAATGTTTCAAGATATTCAAGTGTAAGTCCCAGGTCAAGAAGTGATTTTGCTCCCGCACATACTACGGCTACGGGTGTGTTTGCAAGCTCCTGAAGGTCAGCGCTTATATCCATAGTCTCTGTGGCACCTCTGTGCACTCCGCCGATTCCGCCTGTGGCAAATACTTTAATTCCTGCCATTGCCGCAATCATCATTGTTGTGGCAACCGTTGTTGCTCCTGTCTTTCCTGTGGCAAGATATACGGCAACGTCTCTTCTTGATACCTTTCCTACTCCCTCGCCCTTGCACATAAGGTCAAGTTCCTCAGATGTAAGGCCTACCTTGAGTTTTCCGCCGATTATGGCTGTTGTAGCGGGGATTGCTCCCTCTGCTCTTACTATTTCCTCTACTTTATGGGCAAATTCCATATTCTGAGGGAAAGGCATTCCGTGGCTTAAGATTGTACTTTCAAGGGCAACTACGGGCTTTCCTGCCTTTATTGCTTCTTCTATTTCCGGTGTGATTGATAAATAATCCTGCATCATATTCTTCTCTCCTTTAATATTTTTTCTATAAGTGATACGCTCATATCAGGGTTTATTGTTCTTTCGTG
>CABPCX010000315.1 GCA_902406135.1 uncultured Eubacteriales bacterium | reverse complement strand
AACACCCGCAGTTACAACAAGAGGTATGAAAGAGGAAGATATGAAAGAGATTGCTGCTATAATTGCAGGAACTCTTAAGGATTATGAAGGATTCAAAGATGAGGCCATAAGAAGAGTTGACGCTCTTACAAAGAAATATCCTCTTTATGAATAATATTGACGGATTTTAGGCCTTTGTGATAAAATATGTGAGTAAAACAGGGTAATAAATATTACCCTGTTTTTTAATAACGGAATTTCAGGAGGCAGCTATGATAGAAGCAGGAATTAAAGGAAAAGAAGAACTTATTGTATGTGATGAAAACAGCGCTTTAGCCATGGGAAGCGGAACACTTAAGGTTTTTGCTACACCTTCAATGGCAGCACTTATGGAGCTTACAGCTTGGAAAAGTGTGGCACCTTATCTTGAAGAAGGACAGTGCACAGTAGGAACAAAACTTAACCTTAATCATACAGCTTCAACACCCATAGGAATGAAAGTATTCTGTGAGAGTGAGCTTGTTGCTGTTGAGGGAAGAAAACTTGTTTTTAAAATAATCGTAAAGGACGAATGTGGAGTTATAGGCGACAGTGAACACGAAAGATTCATTGTTGAAGACGTAAAATTCCAGAATAAGACAGACGCTAAGCTTAATAAATAATAAAGTGCTATGGATATTATAAAATCGGAAAAATTTAGGAATTATTTCTTGTACTTTGTTATGTACTCTGTAATAGGGTGGATATATGAAGTATTTCTCGAGGTAGTCATATACAGGTGGGGATTTTCAAATAGGGGGTTGTTATTCGGACCATATTGCCCCATATACGGCGTAGGCGCTATAGTGCTTATACTTACCGTTTACAGGCTTATCGAGAATAAAGACAGGAAAACAAAGCTCAAAATGCTTATACCTGTATTTTTAGGCTCAGCGCTTATTGCCACAGCAATTGAGCTGGCGGCTACATATATATGTGAATATACCATAGGCTACTGGCCATGGCAGACATATGCTGACTATAAAATAAATTTTCAGGCTCGTATTGCATTGTCTCCTTCGATAAGATTCGGGCTTGGAGGAGTACTGTTTCTTTATGTTATTCAGCCGGTATTTGAGCTGATTGTCAATAAGATGAACAACAGGAAAAAAGCTTTATTGTTTTTCACACTGTTGACGGTGATAATTGTAGATATTATTTTTTATATTATCTAAAGCGACTAAAATATATAGAGATTTAAAATAAATTTAATGACAAATGTAAGTTCTTGTTCTATAATTAGTACAAGAACTTTTTTTATTAAAGAGGAGGAATGTTTTATGGCAAAGAAAGTATTAATGATAGCGGGAGATTTTACTGAAGATTATGAGACAATGGTACCTTTCCAGTCACTTCAGATGCTTGGATATCAGGTAGACGTTGTATGCCCTGAGAAAAAAGCAGGAGATATAATCAGAACCGCTATTCACGACTTCGAGGGAGAACAGACATATTCAGAAAAGAGAGGACATAACTTTGCCCTTACAGCTGATTTTGACGCTGTTGACGAAAAAGAATATGCAGGCCTCTTCATTACAGGAGGACGTTCACCTGAATATTTAAGATTATATCCTAGAGTTATTGAAATCGTTCAGTACTTTATGAATAACAATATTCCCGTAGCTGCAATCTGCCATGGACCTCAGATTCTTACAGCTGCCAACGTTCTTAAGGGCAAAAAAGCTACAGCTTACCCCGCAGTTGGACCCGACATCACTCTTGCAGGCGGAACTTATGTTGAAGTTGACGCATCACAGGCTGTTGTTGACGGAAACCTTGTTACAGCACCCGCTTGGCCCGGAGATGCCGCTATAGTTGCTGAGTTTGTAAAACTTATGGGAGCAAAAATCGAAATCTAAGATATAAGATGAAAAAAGCCGCTTTTAAAGCGGCTTTTTTATATTTGCACAAATTTTAGGCTTTAAAAAATTAAATAGATTTCATTTCGCACTATTATTGTTTAAATTGTTACAGCTGAAAAAATTCTTTATTTGATGGCGTAAAAATGCAGATAATTAGAGATGTTTGGTGCAAATTTATAAATTGGTAAGGCCATTTTGTGTTAACTTTCACTAATACTGAAATCTTGGTTTATTAACATTATCTAATGTAATATTTTTTATATAATGTTATAATTTATATAATAATTGCGAAAAAAGGGGTATTTTAAGAATTGAAGTTTTTTGGGGAAATTTAATATGAGGAGTGAGAATAATGACATTTC
>CABPCX010000314.1 GCA_902406135.1 uncultured Eubacteriales bacterium | reverse complement strand
ATAGACCATTCGGGATATCTTCCTTTGATATATAAAAACGGATTCAGAGGAAGCATATTTGCCACAACGGCAACCGTTGACCTTTGTGACATAATGCTCAGGGACAGTGCGCACATTCAGGAATTTGAGGCAGAGTGGAGAAACAGAAAGGCAAAAAGGTCTTTGGAAAACCCTTATGAACCTCTTTATACAATGAATGATGCAGAAGGAGCCATAGGATTACTGGTACCCTGTAACTACGGTGAAAGAATACCTGTCTGCGAAGGTGTTGAGATAGAATTTACCGATATCGGGCATCTGCTTGGATCTTCCAGCATAAAGCTGTGGCTTACTGAAGACGGAATAACAAAAACATTGGTTTTTTCAGGCGATATAGGAAATACTGACCAGCCTCTTATAGAGGACCCCAAGTATACGGATGAAGCGGATTATGTAATAATGGAATCAACTTACGGAAACCGTATGCATGGAGAAAAGCCAGATTATTATAATGCTCTGTCGACTATTATTCAGGAAACTCTGGATGCCGGCGGAAACCTTGTAATACCGGCATTTGCTGTGGGCAGGACCCAGGAAATGCTGTATTTTATCAGAAAGATAAAAGAAGACAATATGATAAAAGGCCATGACGGATTTAAAGTATATGTTGACAGCCCTCTGGCCGTTGAAGCCACAAGGGTATTCAATAAAAACACACTGGCATTTTATGATGAGGAAGCCCTTGAGCTTATAAGACGCGGAATAAATCCAATATCCTTTGATGGACTTGAAACATCTGTAACCAGTGATGATTCAAGGGCCATAAACTTTAATAAGGAACCAAAGGTAATAATATCCGCATCAGGTATGTGTGAGGCCGGAAGAATAAGGCATCACCTTAAACATAACCTTTGGAGAGCCGAATCAACGGTGCTGTTTGTAGGATATCAGGCTGAAGGAACTTTAGGACGCCAGCTTATAGACGGTGTGGATTCGGTAAAACTCTTTGGTGAAAAAATAGGTGTAAAAGCAAGGATACTTCAGCTGGAAGGTGTCAGCGGCCATGCCGATAAGAAAGGACTTACTGACTGGATAAACGGCTTTAAAGAAAAGCCGAAAAGAGTGTTTATAGTCCATGGCCAGGACGAAGTAACTGACGAATATGCAAAATATCTCAGAGACGAATTTGGCTATGAGACATTTGCTCCATACAGCGGTGCTGAATTTGACCTTATTACTAACTCCATAGTAAGCGAGGGAGTTAAGAAGCTTGTGGAGCAGCCTGAATTTACCGAATTCAAATCCAAGGGAGCAGCCAGAGGCGAAGCCCTTTACAAAGAGCTTGAAAGTGCAGCTGCAAGACTTAAGATGGTGGTTGCTCATAATAGAGGAGGAGCAAACGCTGACCTTAAGAAACTCCTTGATAAGATAAATGACCTTTGTGATGAATGGGACAGATAAACAGAAAATAAGTATGAAATAATTACAAAAGGCTTTGGGGCTTGTGGGCTTCAAGGCCTTTTTTCTACATCCTTTTAGTGACATTATATGCATCCATAAAAAATACAAATAAAAAGAGACGAAATAAATCATCTCTTGATATATTTTAATATGATGATTATAATTCCTTTTTTACATATACGATTCCAGTAGCTGCTATACCTACATAGGAACCTATAGTGGGACCGATATTGGAGATGGTATCCTTATCTATGTGTATGCCCTTTGACTCAAGTTTTTCAAGCATTATATGGCAGTTTACGGGGTCACCTGAATATATGGGGAATACCGGGTAATTATCGTCAATCTGTTCATCGGCTACTTTTTGTGCCATATAATCTATGCTGTGTTTAAGGCCTACGCCTTTGTGGCATACAAGTACTTCACCTTCACTGCCTATTGTTATTACGGGCTTTATACGCGCAATAGCAGCTGCACTTGCTTCAAATCTTGAAAGACGTCCGCCCTTTACCAGATAGTTAAGAGTAGGGAATGTGGCATAAAGACGAATTCTCTTTTTAAGATTTTCGGTAGCTTCAACTATTTCTTCGGCAGTCTTTCCCTCATCTCTGAGTTTTACTGCATTGCCTACAAGAAGTCTTATTCCGGCCGTGGCATTGACTGAATTGATTATGTGTACTCTGTCATAGCCGACTTCATTTTTACATAAAACGGCAGTCTGGAACATTCCGGTCAATGAACCGGAAATCATAATTAAAATAACGTCGTCTCCTGCCTTTTTGGCCTCCTGAAAAATATCAAGATAT
>CABPCX010000313.1 GCA_902406135.1 uncultured Eubacteriales bacterium | reverse complement strand
GAGACTGAGGATATATTTAATTCCATAATGGAAATTTTGAATGAGGAATATTGATTATAAAGACGGCGGGCAGTATGCCTGCCGTCTTTTTATGCAAATTTAATGTTTTGTATGATATAATGTCCTCAAAGAAATTTTTGTCCTTGAGAAAATAATAAAAAATGGACAGTCTATGTTTGAGGAGGGATAAAATTGAGGATTCTGGTTGTTGAAGATGAAAAGGATATGAACCGTCTCATAGTAAAAACTCTGCAGAAAGCAGGTTACAGCGTAGACGGATGTTTTGACGGAGAGGAAGCCCTCCTGCACCTTATGGGGGCAGAATATGATGCCATGGTGCTGGACGTTATGATGCCTAAAAAGGACGGATATACTCTGGTTGAGGAGCTTAGGGAAAAGGAAGTAAGTATTCCTGTGCTTTTTCTTACGGCAAGGGACAGTGTAGCGGACAGGGTAAAGGGTCTTGACTTAGGTGCAGACGATTATCTTGTAAAACCCTTTGATTTTGACGAACTTCTGGCAAGAATACGTGCCATAACAAGAAAACATGTGGGCAACAGAAGCAATAAATTTAAAATAGCAGGCCTTGAACTGGATACGGAAAAAAGAACGGTTACAAGGGACGGAAAAGAAATACAGGTACTGCCGAAGGAATTTTCCATACTGGAATATCTCATAAGAAATAAGGGGACGGTTGTTTCCAGGGAGCAGATAGAAAACAGAATATGGAACTATGAATACTCGGGAAATTCCAACAACGTAGACGGATATATGAGCAGACTGCGAAAAAAAATAGACGACGGATATGATAAAAAACTTATCCATACCATAAGGGGCGTAGGCTGGGTACTGCGTGAGGAAACCGATAAAAATACGGACGGAGGATGCTGATGAAACGATTTTCCATAAAAATAAAAATTACACTGTGGTATCTTCTTCTTATGGTTATTATGATGGTTATGGTACTGGGATTTATCGTTGCCATAAGCAATTCCGTGACATCCCAGACGGCCATAAACCAGATTTCGGCTGCGGTACACAGTAATCTTGAACAGCTTGATATGACAGACGGAAAACTGCAGGTGGGCGAGGATTTCCGTTTTTATCAGAGCGGCATATATACGGTTGTATACAGCAGTAATGAAACACTGCTGGCCGGACAGCTTCCTTTAGACTTTAATGAAGTCGGAGAATTTGAAAACGGCGAGACAAGAATTGTTTCCGTCGGAGATGAAGATTTCTATGTGCTGGATTTGTGGCGTGCCTTTGGCTGGTATAACGGAGTATGGGTCAGGGGGATTATGGAAGTTCCCGAAGGTATGACTATGATAGAAAATCTTCTTATGATGGCCGGTGTGGCAATGCCGCTGTTCATACTTCTTTCTACCATTGGCGGATACTGGATAGCAAAAAGAGCCTTCAGGCCGCTGGAAGAAATAATCGCTACGGCCGACAGCATAAATGAAGCGGCAGACCTGTCCGCCAGAATTGAGACGCCGCCTGGAAATAATGAATTTACCCGTCTGGCAAAGACCTTTGACCGTATGTTTGAGCGTCTGGAGGCCTCCTTTGAGGCGGAAAAGCAGTTTACTGCGGATGCCTCCCATGAACTGCGCACACCCATTTCCGTAATAAAGGGAGCCTGCGAATACGGAATGAAATATGACGAAACCCCTGAGGAAAGACAGGAGACCATAACAATGATACACCGTCAGGCGGAAAAAATGTCGACCCTTGTATCGGAGCTCTTAAGTATGACAAGACTTGACCAGGGAACGGAAAGGACGAATTTTACCGAAGCGGATTTAAGCGCTCTGACAAAAAGTATATGCCAGGAGCAGACAGGGGAGGGCTATACACTCCATTGTGATATTGAGGAAAACATTATTGCATCAATAGATGTATCCCTGATTTCAAGGCTTTTGCAGAATCTTTTGGACAATGCCGTAAAATACGGAAGGCCGGAGGGCAGTATATGGGTATCCCTCTGTAAAAAAGAAGGAGAGATACAGCTTTCCGTAAAGGATGATGGTATGGGCATACCTGCCGAGCATCGGGAGAAAATATGGCAGAGATTTTATCAGGCTGACCCGTCAAGGTCAGGAGATAACGGAGCGGGCTTGGGACTTTCCATGGTGAAGAAGATAGCCGAAATACACGGAGGATATATGAGCCTTACAAGTGAGGAAGGAAAGGGAAGTACATTCACCCTGCACCTGCCTGAAAACTAAAAAATATATACATTAAATATAAACACCGCGGA
>CABPCX010000312.1 GCA_902406135.1 uncultured Eubacteriales bacterium | reverse complement strand
CCACAAGGATAATATTTTTTCCTTCCATAACATTACCTCCCGCGGTAAAAGGCCGTAAGTTTTTTCTTAAGGGCAACGGCTGTATCGATGTCCACCTTTATATCATTCCATATCTCAAAGGACGCCAGTCCCTGATAAAAGAGCATATCAAATCCGTTTACGGTTACGGCTCCCATTTCGGCGGCTTCCTTCATAAGCCTTGTCTCCCATGGTGTATAAATTATATCCACAACCATATTGACGTTTTTAAAAAATTCCGCTTTTTCAACGGGTGTATTTCCCGCTCCGTCACCCATTCCCACCGATGTGGTCTGAATGAATATTTCCGGATTGTCTATATCCATAATATCGCTGTACCCGCAGGTTTTTACTTCGATATTATAGTTTTTTCTTACTCTTTCAGCCAGCTCCTCGGCCTTTTCAATGGTACGGTTTACTATTACAAGCTTTGCCGCTCCTTCTTCTCCCGCAAGAATTGCCGCCGAATTTGCCGCTCCTCCTGCTCCGGCAAGGACTACATTTTTACCCTTAAGGGAAGTGTTTCTCTCCTCAAAGCATTTTCTAAGGCCTATTATGTCCGTATTATAGCCCACATAGCCCTTTTCCGTAAGCTTAAGGGTATTTACTGCCCCTATCCTCTCGGCAACGCTGTCAATGCCGCACAGAGCGTCCATTACCTCTATCTTATGGGGTACGGTCACGTTAAAGCCCTTTATGCCAAGGGCCTGTCCTCCCATAACCGCTGTCTTTACCCGGCCCCTTTCTACCTTGAAGGGCACATAAACCATATTAAAGCCCATCTCTCTGCCGATGGTATTCTGAAGGACGGGTGAAAATGATTTTTCCACCGGATTTCCTATTATTCCGTATACTGATGTCTTTCCGCTTACCAGGTCAACGCACATTTTTCCTCTTCCTCCTGAAATACATGGCCATTATAACTTTTTCCAGCGGTCTCTTTATTTTTGTGACAAACTGGTCTCTGTTACATATGGGCGCAGTCATTATTGAAAGCATACCGGCATTATGTCCGCACCACATATCCGTAAATACTTGGTCTCCTACCATTACGGCTTCCCTGCTTGTACAGCCCATATCCTCCAAAGCCTTTTTGAGTCCTTTGGTGCCGGGCTTTCCTGCCTTCCAGTAGGCGTATGCTCCTATCTTTCTGTTGAATATTTTTATTCTGTTTTCATTGTTGTTTGAAAGAAGGCATATTTTAAAGCCTTCCTTTCTTATATTTTCAAGCACGCCCAGGGCCCACTCGTCGGGCTCCGCCACATCATAGGGCGCTATGGTATTATCAATGTCAAACACCAGCGCCTTTATTCCCCTTTTCTTAAGCTCCTTAAGGGGAAGATGCTCTATGGAGCGTACATAAATATCAGGATATAACTTCTTAAACATAGATTACCTCAAATTAATTTTCTCTTTCGGAAATTTTATCGGCAACATAAAGGCCGTTAGCCGCTGCCTGGGAAAGGGAGCGTGTGAATCCCGCGCCGTCTCCTATGGCAAATATGTCTTTGCAGCCCTTTATCTCAAAGTCATCGGTCTGGGGTCTTGCCGAATAGTATTTACACTCTATTCCGTAAAGGAGAGTATCATAGTTGGCCGTACCGGGCGCAATCTTATCCAGTGCATGGAGTGTCTCGATAATGTTGTCCAGCTGGCGTTTAGGCATACAAAGGCTCAAATCTCCGGGCACCGCCTGCATGGTAGGTCTTGTGGTAGACTGGGCCAGTCTCTTATATTCCGTTCTTCTTCCGTTTTCCAGGTCTCCCAGTCTCTGTACCAGTACTCCGCCGCCCGCAATAAGGTTGGCAAGGCTTGCCACGTTTCTGGCATAACTTATGGGGTCATTGAAAGGCTGGGTAAATCTTATGGTCGAAAGCAGAGCAAAGTTGGAGTTCTGGGTCTTTCTTGCGGCATCTCTGTAAGAATGTCCGTTTACCGTAAGCACTCCGTCGGTGTTTTCGGTAACTACACCGCCCCTTTCGTTAAAGCAGAACATTCTTGTGGTATCGCCGTATCTCTTGCTTCTGTACCATATTTTGGGCTCGTATATCTTCTTGGAGAAGTTATCCCAGATGATGGCGGGAAGCTCAACACGGACACCTATATCAACCTGATTGTTTTTCAGCTCGATATCGTGCTCCTGGCACCATTTTGCAAAAAATCTGCTTCCGAATCTTCCTACGGCGAAGATGATATATTTAGCTTCGGTATGGTATTCCTTTCCGCCGTTTACCATGGTCAAGAATTGTGACCATGGTATTCCTTTC
>CABPCX010000311.1 GCA_902406135.1 uncultured Eubacteriales bacterium | reverse complement strand
TATTTACAAAGGAAATGAAAAAGAACTATACGGTAATATGTCCCCAGATGGCACCTCTTCATTTTGATGTGCTTGAAGCTGCCCTTGCGGCCTGCGGATTTAATATCGTTATGATGCCTGCCGCTGACCCCGGAAGCGTGGATTACGGCCTTAAGTATGTAAATAATGATGCCTGCTATCCTGCGCTTATAGTTGTGGGACAGATGATGAAGGCGCTTAAGAGCGGAAAATACGACCTGGATAAAACAGCCCTTCTCATAACACAGACAGGCGGCGGCTGCAGAGCTACAAACTATATAGGATTCATAAGAAAGGCCCTTAAAAATGCGGGAATGGAACAGATACCCGTAGTATCCATAAGCGCCCAGGGACTTGAGAAGAATCCCGGACTTAAATTTACACCTAAGCTTTTGAACCATATGGTTCAGGCCTTTGTATACGGCGACCTCTTTATGAGGGTTCTTTACAGAACAAGACCCTATGAGGCTGTAGAGGGCTCAGCAAATGCCCTTTATAATAAGTGGAATGAAAAGGTTAAGAAGGATATTGTTAAGGCTGACCTTTCCACATTTAAAAAGAACATTAAAAATATAGTAAAAGAGTTTGACGAGCTTGAATTGCTTGATATAATTAAGCCAAGAGTTGGTGTTGTAGGCGAGATACTTGTAAAATACCATCCTCTTGCAAACAATGACATAGTCAATCTTCTTGAAAAAGAAGGAGCTGAAGCTGTAGTTCCTGACATACTGGGATTCGGACATTACAGTGCATATAATGCTGTTCAGAAAGAAAAATACCTTGGAGGATCATCTAAGACAAGAAGATTTTCCGATATTGCCATAAAGGCCCTTGAATTTTATCAGAAACCTATGATAGATGCCCTTAAGGAAAGCAAACGCTTTGACGCACCTGTAAGTATCGAGAAACTGGGAGAATATGCAGAGCCTATAGTATCTCTCTGCAACCAGACCGGTGAAGGATGGTTCCTGACCGGAGAAATGATGGAGCTCATACATACAGGCGTAAACAACATAGTATGTACACAGCCCTTTGGATGTCTGCCTAACCACGTTGTAGGAAAGGGTGTAATAAAGGAAATCAGAAGAAGATATCCCCTTGCCAATATCGTAGCGGTAGATTATGACCCGGGTGCCAGCGAAGTAAATCAGCTTAATCGTATAAGACTTATGCTTGCGAGCGCGAACAAAAATCTTGAAAAAACAGCTCAAAAATAAATTTCTTAAAAATTGTTAAATATTCGGTATGATTTATGCAGTTTGTGGTAAAATAAGTCTAACAAACCGGAGGAGTTGATATTTATGAAAGAAGAAAGATTAGCTATATTAAGAATGCTCGAAAACGGAACTATATCTGTAGAAGAAGCGGAAAGACTCTTAAACGCTGTAAAAGAAACTGGTGAAAGAAAAGATATATCGGAAAGTATAAATAATATTTTTTCAAAGACAGGAGAAGTTCTTGAAACTCTTGGCAAAAAGGCAGGAAGCGCTGCAAAGACCATCGGTGAAAAAGCGGAAGAAGCAAAGCCTGAAATAATAAAAGCTGCCAAGAGCGTAAAGGAAAAGGTTGGCGAAACAGCTGATTCCATTAAGGAAGACATAAAAAGAAGAAAGGCTGAAAGCGGAGAAAACGAAGTTTTTGAGGCTGAGTATACGGAAAAAAAGGAAGCAGAAGAAACTGAGGCTGAGCCTGAAAAGAGCACAGTAGACAGCGCTGTTCATGAAGATGACTTCAATGAAGAGCTCAGAGAAGCTGAATACAATAAGATGATGGGCCAGGCAGGCGGAGACGACATTGACGGAGCCGTTGAGGAAGACTCTTTTATGCAGGCTCAGAGAGAATGGGAAGAAATGAAAAATGCAGATGACAACGGAGAAATGAAATGACAGATAAGGCAAAGCAGGAAGTCGTAAGCTGGGTCAAAACGATAGTTTTGGCCATTGCAATAGCGCTTTTCATAAACTTTGTTGTGATTGTAAATGCTACTGTGCCTACGGGTTCCATGGAAAACACAATTATGGCCGGCGACAGAGTAATCGCCCTGAGACTCAGCTATATGTTTGGCAGTCCTGAAAGGGGAGACGTGGCCATATTCAAGTATCCTGACGCTCCTGAGGGAGAGACGATACTTTATGTAAAAAGAGTTATAGGACTTCCCGGAGAAACCGTCGAAATAAAAGACGGGGAAGTCTACATAGACGGAGAAGTACTGGAAGAAGATTATATAAAGGAAACTACTTTAGGCGACTACGGCCCCTATGAGGTTCCCG
>CABPCX010000310.1 GCA_902406135.1 uncultured Eubacteriales bacterium | reverse complement strand
TGGTATCTTTATCTAAGTGAACCCCCTGTTTCCCATTTTGATATTGTTTTGTTGCTTATTCCAAGGGCGTCAGCCATATTTTTCTGTGTCAGGCCTTTTTCTTTTCTGAGCTTGGCAATAAGGCGGCCCGTTTTTATACAATCCATTTTTTCCTCCGTTCCTGCTGAAAATATATTCAGCACAAAATTTCATTCTATGTGTCATATTTTATATTGATTTTCAAATAAAAACAATCCACGTTCCGCAGAGTCATAATATAGCCAAGCAATAATTAATCTGATATAATGTGAAAAGATAACTTTTTTGATGAAGTGGAGGGAAATATGTGAACTTTTCGACGGTGTCAAAAGAAAGAGACCATGCAGAAAGGTTATTCCTTTTTATATGCTTTATATGCGTTGTCATTTCGGCAGTGCTTGGAATATGTCTTGGGTCTGTGAATATATCGGCTAAAGACTTTATTGCCGCTTTATTTTCGGATAGAACTTCTGTAAATACTCAAATAATATTGTTTGCCAGACTTCCGCGAGTTGCCGCGTCTATCCTTGCGGGAAGTGCCCTTGCGGTATCAGGCGTTATTATACAATCTGTCCTTGAAAATCCCTTGGCTGCACCCAGTATCATAGGTGTAAATTCGGGAGCGGGCTTTGCGGCCGTACTGGCTATGGCCCTGTTTCCAAATATACCATCAGCCATACCGGCAGCCGCATTTATCGGCGCTGTGGTTACAGTAATGGTTGTATATCTTATTGCTGCAAAAAACGGTGCGTCTAAAATCACACTCGTACTGGCAGGTGTGGCAGTCAGTAACCTTCTTGGAGCCGGCATTGATACCATAACGACATTTTTCCCCGATTCGCTCAATGGCATAACCGATTTCAAGATAGGCGGTGTAATGGGAATGTCCCTTTCAAAACTTAGTCCTGCCTGGATATATATATGTATCGGATTGATTTTAGCCATGCTTTTAAGCCATGAGCTGGATATTTTAGCCCTTGGAGACAGGACGGCAAAAAGTCTTGGAATGAACGTAAAAATAATCAGACTTGCACTGCTTTTTGCGGCGGCACTCCTTGCGGGAGCGGCAGTAAGCTTTGCGGGACTGTTAAGTTTCATCGGACTTATAATACCCCATATTGCAAGACACTTTATAAAAAGCGGAAGTGCAAGGCTCATACCGGCCTCAGCACTGCTTGGAGCTGCTTTTGTGACATTCTGTGATATGCTTTCAAGGGTACTTTTTGCGCCTTATGAAATACAGCTTGGAATAGTTGTTTCATACATAGGTGTACCTTTCTTTATTTACCTTATAATGAAAAAGAAAGGAGGACGCCACGGTGATAGAGCTTAAAAATATAAACGGCGGTTACGGTAAAAAACAGGTTTTATTTGATATAAACGAAACTATGCTTGGCGGAGAAATAACATCAATAGTGGGCCCCAACGGGTGCGGAAAGTCAACGCTTCTTGAGACAGCGTCAGGTCTTATGAAACCATTTAACGGAAAGGTATTAGTCAACGGAGAAGACGTCCATGAGATGAAGGGCAAAAAAAGAGCCGGAATAATATCGGTGCTGTCTCAGCAGAAAAATCCCGGCACCCTTACGGTAAGGGCGCTTGTATTTCACGGAAGATTTCCTTATTTGGGATACCCAAGAAAATATACCGAAAAGGACTTTGAAATAGTCGAAGCTGCCATGAAAACTGCGGGAGTATATGACATTGCGGACCAAAGTCTTTCATCGCTTTCAGGCGGACAGCAGCAGAAAGCGTATATTGCTATGATACTGGCTCAGGACACGGAAGTAGTTTTTCTTGATGAACCTGTTACATTTCTTGATATCAATTATCAGCTTGAGCTTATGGAGATGATAAAGCAGATGAAAGAGAAAAAAAAGACCGTTGTAATGATAATACATGACCTTAATCTGGCCATGACCTGCTCAGACAAAATAATCGCTATGAATAAGGGCAGGGTGGTATGCTCGGGAAAACCTGAGGAAATATATGAAAAAAATATATTTGATGATATATTCGGCATAAAAACACATTATTCAAATTCAGAAAAACAATTCTTTTTTTCTAGACCATAGGAGGTTCAAAATGAAACAGTTTGGAAATCTGGCAATATATCTTGGTATAGGATTTCTTCTTTCTTTTATTATTAATCACGCATATATATATTTATTATTAATCACGCATATATATACTTATATGTTTCAATAGCTATGTTTATAGTCGGAATTATACTCCATCTGATAAATTCAAGAAAATAGGAGGCGGGAGTA
>CABPCX010000309.1 GCA_902406135.1 uncultured Eubacteriales bacterium | reverse complement strand
CCATTCGGTACTCTCCGGTAGTTTTATTGTACTGGACGGTTTCATAAGTATTTTCGCCTTTGTTTGAAATTCGTGTAAGAGTGGCTGCGCACTTATAGCTTTCCGTATCGGCCAGCTGTTTTTGTACTTTTTCCATAACCGTCATATCGCTTTTTCCGCAGGAAGATACGACGCAGACAGCAGTAAGCACTGATACGGCGCACATAAATTTTTTAATAACAGCAAGCATAAATATAACCTCACAAATATTTTTATAATTTATATATACTTATGCTCAGCTGATAAAATTCCTATCTGAATCTGCTTATGGCTGCAGCTATGTTTTCCGCTATATCCCAAGCCATAACACCGTAGGTGCCCATCTTTTCCATATATATCTCCGCTGAGGCCATGGATATAGGCGCCTACCGCCGCCGCAAAAAACGGCTCTATGCCCTGGGCTATAAATGATGAAATAACTCCCGTAAGCACGTCTCCCGAGCCGCCCGTTGACATTGACGGGTTTCCGGTTATATTTATAATAACCCTTCCGTCAGGGGCTGCTATAACGCTTCTTGCATCCTTAAGCACTACGACTGTATGATACTTTACGGCAAAATCCCTTGCCAGATTTACCGTATCGTCAAGTATTTCACGTACAGAATATCCCGTCAGCCTGCTCATTTCTCCGGGGTGTGGAGTTATTACAGGAGTATGCTTAAGACTGAGAAGTATTGATGGGTCGTCAGCTATGGCATTGAGACCGTCAGCATCTATTACCAAGGGTGCGTCCACCTCTGTTATAAGCTTTTTAACAAACTCACTTACTTCCTCGCTCATACCAAGGCCGGGTCCAACGGCAACGGCTGATGCGTTGTGTATCTTTTCTTCTATGTCATCTTCGTAGCATTCGTAACGTACTTTTCCGTCAAACTCCGACAGCGGCATAACTACGGCTTCCGGTACAAGCTGCTGGACTACGTTTATTCCGCTCTGGACCGTACAGGCATAAACAAGGCCTGAACCTGCTCTGAAAGCTCCCTTACAGCATAATGCCACGGCTCCGGTCATATCCTTTGAACCTGCTATTACAAAAAGCCTTCCGTATGAGCCCTTATTGGTCCTCTTTTTTCTTTCGGGAAGAATATCGTATATATCTTTTTTATCCAAAAACGCCGTTTTTAAGTTCATTTCCAATATGGTTGACGGTTGTATAGATATGTTGACTATTATTATCTTTCCGCAGCATGAGGCTCCGGGATAAAGGAGCATACCTATTTTGGGCAGCGCAAAGGTCACGGTAATGTCCGCTTCAACGGCAATACCCATGATTCTTCCGTCGTCGGAATTAACTCCCGAGGGAATATCTATGCTTATGACTTTCTTTGCGTAGGTGTTTATCATTTCAATGACTTCGGCATATCTGCCTTCTACGTTTCTGGATATTCCCGTTCCAAAAACGGCGTCAACAACTATATCGGCACGTCCCGTTTCTATTACCGCCTCTGTAAAGCCTGTGATTACTCTTATACCGCATTTTAAAGCTATATTATAGTTTATCTCAGCATCAGTGCTGAATTTACTCGTATCAAAGAGGAAGATTATTTTACAATCTACTCCGCGGTCGTTGAGCTGTCTGGCAAGGGCAAAACCGTCGCCGCCGTTGTTGCCTTTGCCGGCAAATATAACGACCTTAGATTCTTCTATGCCTTTAAGCTCATCCAGACATACTTTGCATACCTCTCTGGCCGCATTTTCCATAAGGACTATGGACGGTATGCCTATTTCAGAACTGGTAGCAGTATCGATTTTTCTCATTTGTTCCGCTGTTACCGCTTTCATACGTTATCATCTCCTTCGGCTGTAACAAAAGCAGCAGCATATTCTCTGCAGTGGGTAAGGGACAGATGCAGTCTCAAAACGCCGTTTTTCTCGGCGGTATCTTTAGCTCTGTTATATAGGACTGCTTCAGGTTTTCCTCTGTCATCGTGTATTATCTCTATATCAATGGGCGAAAAGCCTGAAAATCCTGTTCCAAGGGCCTTTGCCACCGCCTCTTTTGCACAAAAAAGAGCAGCCGCTGTCTCCGCCCTGTTTTTCTTGGAGCTTATATAGGAAATTTCCCTTTCGGTGTAATAATCCGTCATAAACTTACTATTATCCACCGGTTTTTCAAGACGATTTATTTCAAGTATGTCACACCCGACTCCTTTTATCATAAAATCACCACCATCTATCAATTATACCACACCGAGCGTTATTTTTATATAAATATAAATAAAAAGACAATACGGCATTTAATTTTTATACCGTATTGTCA
>CABPCX010000308.1 GCA_902406135.1 uncultured Eubacteriales bacterium | reverse complement strand
TAGCACAGCAAATTATTTTTGTAAATAACTAAAAAATTTTTAGGTGTCCTTAATATTTACTATTTTATAATTTATCGGCCCTTAATAAACAAACCTGAATTATTCAAACAAAAAGCAGACCCGAAAAATCTTCAGGTCTGCCTTCTTAAATACCTATATATCAATCAGCTAGGCATTTTGGCTCAAAATATTTATTCGCTAATCTTTACTGCAACCCAGCCTCTCTGAGCATTGGGAGCTCCGCCAACATATGCCTGTGGTGTTTTTCCGTTTGATATATCGAGCATTAAATTAAACTGCTCTGTTGTAACGTAATCATCAGGTCCAAATGTAGTGCTGTCATAACCTGATATTATTTTATTCTCATATGCCCATGCAACAGCTTTTGCATACCAAGCATCTGATGTAACATCAAGGAATGGACTTATCTGTGAAGGTTCAGGTTTTCCTGCCTTATTCCAAAGTATCTGTGCCGCCATTCCTCTGGTTAATGTATCGTCAGGAGCAAATTTTTTGTCTCCTACTCCTGTCATCCAACCCTTTTCGTAAGCTTTCTTAATTCCGGCATATCTTGTATCTGTTGTGCTTACGTCATCGAATATTCTGTCATTTACTACTGCGGGAGCTGTATTAGCAGTAGTCTTTTTCTCTTCGTCTTTTCTAGCTTCCTTTTTACTGTCTTCTTTTTTAGTCTCTTTCTTATCGTCCTTTTTACTTTCTTTTCTTTTTGACTTTTTATCATCCTTATTTTTGGATTTCTTAGTCTGTTCAAGACTATATGATTTTCCACCTTTTTTTCCGCTGGCATTTTCAACGGTAACAGTACATTTTGCTGTTGCTCCGCCTTCTGTTGTAGCTGTTATTACAGCCTCGCCTTTAGCCACTGCCTTTATTTTTCCGTCTTTAACAGTTACAGCCTTTTCATTGCTTGAAGACCACTTAACCTTATTCTTATCACCGGAAGTTACTGTAGCCTTGAGCTCATAGCTCTCACCTTTTTCAAGGGTTATCTTTGTCTTGTTAAGTGATATTTCATCTTCAGTTACAGTTACTGTGCATATATCTTTTACCTCGTCATTATCAGCAGATGACACTGTTATTTTAGCTTTTCCTGTTTTGAGCGCTTTAATTTTTCCGTTTTCAACAGTCACTACTTCTTCATTATCTGATTTCCATTTAAGTGACTTCATTTCCTCTGTGGACAATTTTGTTTCAAGCTCAAGGTCAGCACTTTCACCTTTTCTAATACTTACGGATGACTCTTTAAACTTTAATTCCTCAACATCTTTTTTCACAGTTTCATTCATATCTTTAACTGCAAACTTATTTTCGTCTATTGAAACTTTAAGTTTAACTGTCTCATAGTCGGGATTTGTAATCTCAATCACATCGCCGTCTTTAAGAATATCATAGCTTACAATTAAACCTTCTTTAGCAAACATTATCCTGTTATTTGCCTGGTCTATATAGTAGTCTTTTCCGTATAATGTATCCTTGCTGTTTTTGTCCCACTCTGAATTATTTACGGTAATTTTAGTTATTCCTTTTATGTATTCCTGGTCTGCTGTAGGAGTGATTACAAAGTATTCGTCACCGTAATTGTCTTTATATTTGTCACCTGTTAACACGATAGATTTTTTATATTCAGCCACTGCTCTAGGCTGCTCTGCTGCCAGTGCCATTGACGGTACTGATCCTAACATCATTGCTGTACTGGTTATTAATAATATGGCTTTATTTAATTTCATTATAAATTCACAACCTTTCATTTTGTCAGATTAAAGTGGTTTTTTGCGTTAGTTCGAACTAGTATTAACGTAAAATAAGAATTGACTTTTTGGGTCAATCTTCCCCCCGCTATAAATCTGTTATGGTTTGTTCTCTCATCCCTTCCTTTCAGCCCCATATATTAATAACAGCGCTGGCTGTCAATTCGCTTCTAAAGCAGTAACATATTAACATAACTACAAAAAAAAGTAAACTGCCCTAAGGACAGTTTACTAAAATCTTAAAGAATTTTTAAAGGATTTTTTTGAGTCTTTCGATTGCTTCTACAGTATTTTCTCTGCTGCCGAATGCCGTAAGTCTGAAGTAGCCTTCTCCTTCAGCTCCGAATCCTGCTCCGGGAGTTCCTCCAACCTGAGCATTTTCAAGGAGCCAGTCAAAGAATGACCAAGAGTCCATACCGTTGGGGCATTTAAGCCAGATATAAGGTGAGCACTCTCCGCCTGAGAACCATATTCCCTTTTCTCTTAAAAGGTCGGCTATAAGCTTTGCATTACCCATATAGTAATTTATGTTTTCCATAGCCT
>CABPCX010000307.1 GCA_902406135.1 uncultured Eubacteriales bacterium | reverse complement strand
TAAAAACTTTAACATATTGAGATTATCACAAAAACAACACTTAATTAAGAAGGGCGAATGTTAAAATATTTATGTGTTTATTCTCGCCTGAAAAGAACGGAGAGTATTATGGCAAATATGTCCAATAAAAAAGTCATATCGTCTTATGTTCCGTTACCTATCTGCGTTATCAACAGACAAGGTAAAGTTTTAAGTGCAAGCGATAGGATAAATGAAGTATTTATATATGATGAAATAGTTGACAGCGATATTTTTACGCTTACAGGAGTAAAGGTCGCAGAGCTTTTTGAAGCCGCCGCCAGTGAACAATATCCTATAATTAAAAGAAACGATAAAGCATTTAGGCTGGTTACAAAACTTATCGATGAAGACGGAGAACAATTGCTTTCGGTGTTGTTTAATGACATAACAACTTTTGAAGAGCTGAAGGAAAAATACAATGATGAAAAACTGTGTATCGCTAAAATTCAAGTAGATAATTACGATGAACTTATAGCAGATATGACGGCTCAGGAAAGGCAAAATCTTACCAATGCCATAGACAGAATAATAAGAAAATGGGCAGAGAAAGCTAATGCCAGCATAAACGAGATAGATGACAACATTTATATAGTAACTTTTGAGCAATACTTTTTAGATAAATTGATAAACTTGAAGTTTAGTATTTTAGATGAAGTAAGAGATCTAGATACCAGCGCTGATTTTCCTGCAAGCCTGAGTATAGGAGTAGGCGCAGGTGGAAAGAATCCTGCTGAAACTGAAGAATATGCAGACGCAGCTTTAGACTTGGCCTTAGGAAGAGGAGGAGACCAGGCAGTAGTTAAACGCAACAGAAAAATAGAATACTTTGGCGGAACATTACAAACCGTAGAAAAAAGAAATAAAGGAAAATCCAGAATCGTAGGCCACGCATTAAAACAACTGATAGACCAATCAAAGAAGATATTTATAATGGGCCACTCAAATCCTGATATGGATTGTTTCGGTGCGGCCTTAGGAGTAATGAGACTGTGTGCCATAAGAGATGTGGAGCCATATATAGTTATAGACAATTACAAAGATGCTCTGCAAATCATATTTAAACAAGCAAAAGAGAGTGATGAATATAGATTCATAAATAGCGAAAAAGCTAAAGCTTTAGCGGATAAAGAAAGCTTAGTCATTGTTTTGGATACTCACAGACCAAGCATGGTTGAATGCCCTGAACTTCTTGAAATATGTGAGAGAGTGGTAGTCATAGACCATCACCGTCGTGTAGAAGAATTTATCGAAAACCCGGTTTTAGCTTATATGGAATCGTACGCTTCTTCTACATGTGAGCTGGTTACGGAAATTCTTCAATATATGACCAGCAAAAAGGCACTGATAAAGTTGGAGGCAGAAGCGTTATTGGCTGGAATCACCATAGATACTAACGGTTTTACGGTAAAAGCCGGAGTAAGAACTTTCGAAGCTGCTGCTTGGCTGAGAAGGCAAGGAGCGGACCCAACAGAGGTAAGCAGATTTTTCCAAGAAGAAAAAGAAAGCTTTACTATAAGAGCCAAAGCGTTAGCGGAAGCAATTTTTTATAAAGAAGGAATTGTGGTTTCTCTGTGCGGAAAAGCGCATCCAGACGAACAAGTGATTTGTGCTCAGGTGGCTGACCAGCTTTTAACCGTAAGAGGCGTAAAAGCCAGCTTTGTAGCCGGAGTAAACGGGGAGGGAAGAACGGTAATAAGCGCAAGGTCTCTTGGAGAAGTAAACGTACAGACCGTTATGGAGAAATTTAACGGCGGCGGACACCTTACTACTGCTGCCGCTCAAGTAGATATTTCACCTGGAGAGGCTATCAGAAGAATACTTGAAATAATGGAGGTTGGACAATGATAGTTATTTTAAATAGAGATGTTAAAGGAACCGGAAAAGCCGGAGATGTGGTTAAGGTAAGCGACGGATATGCAAGAAATATGTTGCTGCCTAAGGGATATGCAAAAGAAGCCACGGAGGGAAACATAAGAAGTCTCGAAAAACAAAAGGCTATAGCAGCTGAAAAAAAAGCTGAAGAAAAGGCTCGCGCTGAAGAACAAGCAAAAAAGATAAGCGAACTTTCTGTAACCATAAAAACGAAAGCCGGAGACGGAGGCAAGATATTCGGCTCCATAACCTCAAAAGATATCGCTGAAGCTTTAAACAAACAGCACGGTATTGACGTGGATAAAAAGAAGATTCAAATGGAAGCGCCTATAAAGCAAACAGGCGAAACAACAGTAAACGTAAAATTATACTTCGAAGCCAGAGCCCAATTAAAAGTGATAGTTGAGGCTGAATAATTTC
>CABPCX010000306.1 GCA_902406135.1 uncultured Eubacteriales bacterium | reverse complement strand
GTAGTCTTTTTCATTTATTTACCCCCAAAACTATCACAGCAGATTTTCAAGATATTTTTCGTTGAGTTTTGCTCTTTCTTCAAGCATAAGAGCCTTCATATTAAGTCCTGCAACATATTTTTCATGGTTTGAAAGCACTTCGTCTACTTCGTCAAGAGTCCTTTCCACGTCAATGTTGCTGACGTTGCCGCCGTTTGGCATACCCAAAAGCCTTAAATAACTGTTTATCTTAGGGTCATAGGCAAAACCAACAATGGGAACTCTCTGCTTTGTAGCAAAAATAAGAGTATGAAGTCTCATACTGAGAACAAGGTCCATCTCACCTATCATTCCCATAATTTCCTTGGGTGAATAGTTTTTATCAAGTATATAGGACTTGTTTTTCATCTTAGCCATTACTTCGTTGCTTATATTTGTATCATTAGGATTATGCATCACAATGAAAACTATATTTTTATCGAACTTCTCATATATTTTATCGCATATTTCCGCAAACTTTTCAATAAAATCTTCATCGTTTTTCCAGTTTCTTACGGAAACGCCTATTAAGCCCTTATCGTTTGGTATTCCAGCCTCTTCAAGGAGCTTTTCTGCGGCTTCTTCGATTACTGGCGACATAGTAAATACGGGGTCGGCCGTTACATAAAGTCTGTCACCGGGTATACCCATGGACTGAAGCTCAAGCTTGGAATCTTCTTCCCTTAAAGTGATTATATCAGCCTTGCCGACTACTCGCTTTACCATCTTTCTGTTCTGTTTTTTAGATACTGGACCTATTCCGTTAGCATAAAGCATTACTTTTTTATGCATTATCTTTGCCCATTCTATTATGAACAGATAGTACATAAGGGAGCGGGTGCTTGTAGTATCCTGAAGGAGAGAGCCGCCGCCGCTTAAAAGAATGTCACATTTTTTGATTTCAGAAAGAACTTTAAAGAAATCAAATCTTGAAACAACATCTTTAAAACCATATTTTTCGGTTGTTTCTTGGGGGTCCCTTGAAAGTACGGTTATATGGATATCTTTATCCATTTTATATATGTTTTCGTAAATGGTCGTAAGTATGGCCTCGTCACCGCTGTTATTGTATCCGTAATACCCTGACATAAGTATTCTTTTACCGTGGTTTTCCCTATAGGCATCGTCATAGGCACGGATACAGTCGTCAGCCATTTTGCTTACTGAATAGTATTCAAATATGACATTTCTGCCATACTCTCCAAGGGCTTTCTTTTCCTCATCACTGCAGTTTAAAAGTTTTACAACATCTTTTGTAAGGATTTCCTTTGATGAAAGAACACATCCTCTGCAGCAGAAATTGTTTTCCTGGGCAGTCTCAAGCTTATCTTCCGAGAATATTCCGATATAGCCCTCGTTTCCGGCAACGATAACAGGCTTTTCTGCTGACATAGCTTCAAGGGCTGCCCTTGATACGCCTATGAATATATCTCCTGCCGCAACGATTTTATTTATATCTGTTCTTGCGCCTGTCATTACTACACACTGTCTGCCAAGCTGCTCGTTTACGGCATCGGCTTTAGCCTTAAGCTTATCAAACACATTTCCTCCGCCGGCTATTAAAAGCTGTATGCCTTCTATTTCTTTGTCCAGCTCAACGGCAGAATCAATAAGCTGCTCGGCAACAAGTGCCCTGTCCTCGTCCATACGGCTTACGTATGAAACTATAGGGAAATTCTCGTCAAGACCGAATTCCTTTATTATGTCTTCACCGGAAACATTAGGAGAAAACTTATCGGTATCTATTCCGTTTATGGTAACATATATATCCTTTTCTTTGGTTTTATAGTTATCCATAAGATACTGCTTTATATCTTCACTTACGGCAATTACTTTCTGGCCCCAGTTAGTAAGATATTTTAAACCGTTTCCTGTATTGAATACCCAGTGGGCGCTTGTAACAAATGTAAAGTCCATGGAACGGTGAAGGATGCCTGTTACAAATCCCGGAATCCTTGCATGGGAATGTACTATATCAACTTTTTCTTCTTTGATTATCTTTTTAAGGAGCTTAAGAGATGTAAGCATCTTGCCTATATTTCTTGTATTCAGAGGCACATCAAAGTGTTTTATGCCTGCCTGAGTAAGTTCATCGACATAAACTCCGCCGTTTGATGCAACCAATACATCATAGCCCCTCTTTTTAAGTTCCTTTGAAAGCTCCACAATGTGGGTTTCAGCACCGCCGATATTAAGCCCCATTGTTGTCATAAGTATTTTATACTTTTTATTCATTTGTCCGCACCCCTTTTGACAGACGTTCATTTATTTATACCGGTAATAACCGCGGTACAG
>CABPCX010000305.1 GCA_902406135.1 uncultured Eubacteriales bacterium | reverse complement strand
GACTCAATTCCCTTGACGATACAATAAACAAAAAACAGATGCTTTTTGGTATAAACCAGGGAGCCATATATGATGATATAAGAATAGAACATGCAAAGCGCATATCTGAGCTGGACCTTGACGGATATGCCATAGGCGGACTTGCAGTAGGCGAAACCCATGAAGAAATGTATCACATTCTTGATGAAGTAGTTCCCTATCTTCCTCAGAATAAGCCCACATATCTTATGGGTGTAGGCACACCTGAAAACATTCTTGAAAGTGTTGAAAGAGGCGTTGACTTCTTTGACTGTGTTCTTCCTGCAAGAAACGGCCGCCACGCCCATGTATATACAAACAAAGGCAAACTCAATCTTATGAATGCCAAGTATGAGCTGGACGACACACCCATAGACGATACCTGTGACTGTCCCGTATGCAGAAGGTATACAAAGGCATATATCCGTCATCTTTTCAAAGCAAAAGAGATGCTTGCCATGAGGCTTTGTGTTATGCATAATCTCTATTTCTTCAATACGATGATGGAAGAAATAAGACTTGCTTTAGACGAAGACAGGTTTGAAAGTTATAAAAAGGCTAAGCTTGACGGATTCAAGAGAAACGGCAATTAATAAAAAGGCATAAAAAAGACATTAGAAAATGGTTATTAGCTTGACTAAGCCTTTTAATTCTAATATAATTGTACCTAGGTCTTTTTCGGATTTATCTGGAGAAAGTTGAAAATTTAAAGGAGAGAATAAAATGTTTGAGTATTTTCTTGCGAGTGTAAATACCGTTGTCGGCGGAGGAGACGCTGCGGCAGCTGCTGATACAGCAACAAGCGCTGCATCATCAGGCGGCGGACTTTCAATGTCTTGGATTTTTATTTACATTATCGTAATTTTTGCCGCAATGTACTTTATGTCCATCAGACCTCAGAAAAAGAGACAGAAAGAGCTTGATGAAATGAGAAGCAAAATCAAACCCGGCGACTCTGTTCTCTGCAACAATGGTATGTATGGAAAAATCGTTGATATCACAGCTGAATGCTATGTAGTTGAATTCGGTATGAACAAGGGCGTAAGAGTTCCTGTTGTTAAAAGTGAAATCGCTCTTGTAAAAGAGCCCAACCTTTCAAACAAAGAGGAAGAGCCTGAAGTAGAAGAAAAGAAAGGACTTTTCGGTTTCAAAAAGAAAAAAGCAGAAGCCCCCGCTGAAGAAGCAAAGACAGAGACTTCTGAAAAAAATCCAATTGAAGAAAAGTAATTTTTTAAAGTCTGAATGGAAAATCCATTCAGACTTTTTTATTTGCTCTTTGGTTCAAAAATCATCGCCGCAAGCCATGAAAAGAATACCGCTCCCGCTATTCCTCCTGCCGCAGATTTAAGCCCTCCGGTAAATATGCCTAAAAATCCTGCGCTGTCTACTTCTTCCATAACTCCCTTTGCAAGATTATATCCGAATCCGGTAAGAGGGACCGTGGCCCCTGCTCCCGCAAAGTCCACAAGCATTTCATAAAGTCCTACAGCACCAAGTATGCATCCTGCGCATACATAAATAACAAGGACCCTGCCGGGCATAAGTTTTGTTTTATCAATAAGTATCTGGCCTAAAACACAGATAAGCCCTCCCACTATAAACGCCTGTAAAACACCTTCAAATAAGTTCATCGCTTTTCGCACCTGCTTTCTATAACAAGTCCATGGGCAATTGCCGGTATGCTCTCGCCCTGCTGGCTGGTTGTAGTACTTAAAAGGGCTCCCGTAGGCATAAACAGCATTCTTTTTATGGTTCCTTCTTTAAGCATCTTATAAAATTTAGCCGTAAAAACAAGGGCAGAGCATGCACATCCGCTTCCTCCACAATGGGTATCCTGTGTTTCTCTGTCAAATATCTCTATGCCGCAGTCAGTATATCTCTCATCTAATGCATATCCTTCCTTAGCCAGCATTTCCACCACAAGCTGATGGCCAATGTAGCCAAGGTCCCCTGTGGCTATGACATCAAAATCATTTGGTTTTCTTCCTGTTTCATTAAAGTAATCCGTTAAAAGCTGTGCGGCGGCAGGCGCCATTGCTGCACCCATATTGTTTGTGTCCTTTATTCCAAGGTCCGTTATTTCTCCCGTAAGCACTTCCGTTATTACAGGAGCTCCTATTTTTTCAAAACAGCTTAAAACAACGGCACCGTCACCGGTAACTGTCCATGTAGTTGTGGGCGGTCTCTGATTTCCCATACCAAGGGGAGCTCTGTACTGTTTTTCCGCCGCGCAGAAATGACTGGACGCACCTGCTATTATGTTTTTTGCAAATCCTCCGTCTATGAGCATGGCTCCAAGACCCATGGTCTCACCCATG
>CABPCX010000304.1 GCA_902406135.1 uncultured Eubacteriales bacterium | reverse complement strand
CCGAATAAAACTAAAAGTCTTAAGAACTGCGCAATTGCCATGGCTGCTGATGCAACATAAGTCATTGCCGCAGCGCTTAATACTTTTTTAGCTCCGTCTACTTCATCATCATATAGTATTCTGCTCTCAGAAAGGCAGGCAATGGCTCTTTTTGAGGCATTGAATTCTACAGGCAGAGTTACTAATGTAAATAACACTGTAATGCCAAATAATATTATTCCAAGGGTTATAAGAGAATTTCCCATTGCTGATGAGAAGCTGAAAAGAAGTCCCAAAAGTATAAGGGGTAAAAATAATCTTGAACCAAAATTAACCGCAGGAACCATAATGCTTCTAAGGGACAAGGGAGCATAGCCTCTTGCATGCTGTATTGCATGCCCTGTCTCGTGTGCCGCTACTCCTATGGCAGCAATGGAACTGCTTGAATATACATTATCAGATAATCTCAAAACCTTTTTAGACGGGTCATAATGGTCTGTAAGATTTCCTGCAACACGTTCAATGCTTACATCATATATCCCGTTAAGTTCCATAATTCTTCTTGCAGCTTCAGCTCCTGTCATACCTATTCTGCTTGGAACCCTCGAATATTTGTCAAATGTTGAAGACACCTTGCCCTGTGCAATCACAGCAAGTATAATTGCCGGCAGCACCAGTATATATGTTGAGTCAAAATAAAAGAATGGCATTATATTACCTCCTGTTTATTGTAAGATAGTCCCCTTTTCAATAGCGTGCCCCCTCATATACGCATCTGCTGTCATTTTTTTGCCGCCCTGAGCCTGTACTTCTTTTACGGCAACGGCTCCTTCACCGCTCATAACAACAAAGTCTTTTTTCCTGACATCTACTATTTCACCGGGTACTCCGTTATAATTTTGTTTTTCTTCTTCAGCAAACCATATCTTAAGCTTTTCCCCGTTTAAAAGAGTATATGCAACAGGCTGTGGATTGAGCCCCTTTATAAGATTTACAACATCAATCCCCTTTTTAGTCCAATCTATATGCTCCATTTCTCTTGTTATCATTGGAGCAAGTGTTGCCTCGTCATTATTCTGAGGCACCCTTGGAGCCGTACCATTTTCAATAAGTTCAAGGGTTTCTATTAAAAGGTCTGCTCCTATTACAGAAAGTCTGTCATACAGTGAGCCATAAGTATCGTTTTCAGTTATTTTTTCTTTGGCTTTAAGTATCATATCTCCGCTGTCAAGGCCTTTTGCCATATACATGGTTGTAACACCGCCATACTCTTTGCCATCGATTATGGACCACTGTATAGGCGCGGCACCTCTGTATTCGGGAAGTATTGAACCATGAACGTTTATACATCCGTATTTAGGGATATTCAATATTTCCTCTGATAATATCTGTCCGAAAGCTACTACAACTATGACATCCGGTGCAAAATTTTTGAGTATTTCCACAAACTCCGGTTCTTTTACTTTTATCGGCTGATATACTTCTAAGCCATATTCCAGCGCTTTTTCCTTAACCGCTGAAAAGAGCATTTTCTTTCCTCTTCCCTTAGGTTTATCAGGCTGTGTAAAAACAGCAAGCACTTCGTGCTTTTTAACAATGGCATCAAGTGTAGGTACAGCAAATTCAGGCGTACCCATAAATACAATCTTCATAAAAGAGTTACTCCTTCTATCAATACATTATTTCTCCGACAGCCTTATCAATATATAAAATGCCGTCAAGATGGTCTATTTCATGACAGAGAGCTCTGGCCATAAGGCCTCTTCCTTCAACTATTATTTCTTCTCCGTCTCTGTTTAATGCTTTAACCTTTGCATAAGCGGGTCTTACTACTTCAGCTGTAGCTCCGGGAATACTTAAGCAGCCTTCGTTGTCCTTAACGCTTCCTTCTGTTTCAAGTATTTCGGGATTTATAAGCTCAACAAGACCTTCGCCTACATCAATAACTACAACTCTTCTTATAACGCCTACCTGGGGAGCTGCAAGTCCAACTCCGTCCGCGTCATACATTGTATCTGCCATATCATCTAAAAGAGTAAGTATTGAAGTATTTATTTCCTTTACCGGTTTACAGATTTTTCTAAGTGCTTCATCTTTTCCAGTTCTTATTTTTCTAAGTGCCATTTTTTTACCTCCATCTTCTGTTCGAGTAGTTATTATATCATAAGCCCTATTGTTTTAAAATGATTTTACAATTAAAAAAGGTTAATATGTTATTATAGTTAGATGTCAAAATATTTATAAATCTCCTTCAAGGTCATAACTATTTTTCCCTTTTTCAAAGCTAAAACAACATTCGGCATCTATATCTAATAATTATACCATACTATTTAAGATTAAAATATTGTAAATTAATATATT
>CABPCX010000303.1 GCA_902406135.1 uncultured Eubacteriales bacterium | reverse complement strand
AAGATTACAGAACTTGTTTATCCCATGTACTTTAATTCTTCTGCAGCGGAAAGTACTGCCGATATTGACAAGAGAATATCTGATCTTGTAAAAATCGTTGTAGTCAACGATACCATTACATATATCTCTCAGCCCGGAGAGACCGTTACCTGCCCTGAAGGAAACGGATACCTTATAATCGTTAAGGGTCCTTATGCTGACTATGCCAACGAAAACTTTAAAGTAGGGGATCATGTTTCAACAAGAATAAATTCTTCTATCGATCTTAATTCTATCCAGACAGCAGTCGGCGGAGCAGGAAGAATACTTGTAGACGGCCAGAAAGTTGCTGACGGTACTATAATCAGCGGCAGACAGCCCAGAACAGCCCTCGGCATATCTCAGGACGGAAATACTCTCATACTTATGGTTGTTGACGGCAGAGGCACAAGTATAGGTGCTACACACGACGAAATGGCTGCACTTATGAAAGAATACGGTGCTTACGATGCAATGCATCTTGACGGCGGCGGTTCAAGTACAATGGTTGCAGAGACAATTTCTGAAGATGACCTTTCTGTAAAAAATAAAGTATCAGACGGTTCAGAAAGAAAAATTATGACAGCTCTTGGTGTATATAACACATCTACAACAGGAAGCCTTTCACAGCTTACGCTTGAGGCTGCATCTGAAAGAGCATTCGTAGGTGAGAGCGTTGCTCTTGACCTTAGAGGATATGACAGCTACTATAATAAGATTGACATACCTGCTGACCAGGTAGTATATAACGTAGTAGGCGGAAACGGAAGCGTAAACAACGGATATCTTACAGCCTATGACCCCGGTGTTATAACCGTAACGGCATCATACGGCGGATATACAGCGGTTGCAAACGTAGAATATTCATATCCCGCTGCTATGACTCCTTCTGTAAGCGCAGTAAGCCTTAATCCCGGTGAATCAGTTACATTTACATTCAGCGGTATGGATTCGGAAGGATATTCTTCTTCAATAACACAGGGTGTTACATATACAATATCTGACCCTTCACTTGGAGAAATGAACGGAAATACATTTACAGCAAGAGGAAACGGAACAGGATATATTACCTGCATAAGCGGAACAGCCGTATGCCATATAGCTGTTTCGGTTGGAGGAACAATGAAGACAGTTGAGTCTTTTGAAGGTTCTCCCGCAGTTACATTTACATCTTATCCTAATACAATAACAGGAAACGCTTCAATGTCATCAGATGCATCAGACGGAAGCAAGTCCCTTGCTCTCAGCTATAATTTTGCAGCTTCTGATGAAACCCAGGCAGCCTATGCAAAACTTAACAGTCCAATAGTATTTAACGGAACACCGGATACAATAACAATGTCCATAAAGGGCAACGGTACAGACCAGTGGGTAAGGGGAAAAATCACTGATGCTGCCGGAAATTCCTATACTATTGATTTCACAAAGACTCTTAACTGGTCAGGCTGGAAAGACGTGACAGCAACTATTCCCGATGAAGTAAGCTATCCAATCAAATTGGAAACAATATATGTTGCAGCACTTTCAAATACAAACACAGCTACACAGAGCACAGCCTTTGATAATATCAGAGCTGTCGTAGCAGATGGAGTATCAAATGTTCCTTCTAATCCTTCTCTAATTGACAGTCAGAACGTATCCATTGATAATAAGGTAGACGGATCATTCTATGTAACAATGGCTGGAGACGTGGTATACTCAGGAGCAACAAAACCTTCATCATATACTGACGCAAGAGTTACAGTAAATAATACTCTTCAGCAGAACAGTGACCTTATGATATATGCCGGAGGCAGTGACATATCAGCAGGTTCATCTGTTGAAACTATCAAATACGGTTCAGCCTATGCTTTCCATAACTATTCAGCAGCTAATTTAAGCATAGTTGAGCTTACAGCTAAAAACGGCGGTCTCAGAACAACAGACCCCAGCCAGTGGCAGAGATTTTCAGCTGATATAGCTGCCGCAGGAAACACAAACGTAATATTCGTTATGGATCTTACACCAAGCAATTTCAGTGATGTACTTGAAGGCGATTTATTCAAGAGCGCACTTAACACAATTAAAAACACAGGTAAAAATGTTTATGTAGTATCAGCCAGCGGAGGATCAAGCTGGAGCACTGTAAAAGACGGTATAAGATATATTAATCTTCCTGACCTTTGGAATTCTGACGGAAGCATAAACAGCCAGTACTCAACACTTACTATTAAAGTTGACGGTAACGGTATGTGCTACGATATAAAACCTGTTTTTTAATAAACTTTAATAATTAAAATTTTAGATGTTCCCTTGATTTTGGGGCGTCTTAAGCAGTTCCCGCCGCATTTGCGGCGGG